>RFKI01000260.1 GCA_003694355.1 Bdellovibrio sp. | reverse complement strand
GATGAAACATACATTGAGGGCTCTTTACAAAAAATCAAAAACCAGCTGAAGGCCATTAAAAAAGCCGAGTTTGTCTTGCTTGTTTACTAAGGCGAGGAGCTCCTGAAAAGAATTCCTCGAAACCCTTTTATCTCACCACATCTCTTTCAACGTCTCCTGGAACCCAGAATGGTTGGCCAAGAACGGGGGCAAAGTGAACCACATGCTTTAAGTAAAATTTTAAACTGGGAGCAACCAGCTCATTTACAAAAAACTCATTGGCCTTCTTTAAGGCTTTACTTGCTTCTTCATCTCTCCAAAAAGAAGCTTTAATTCCTGTCCAAAGCCCTATCCATGGGCGACTTTCTTTAAATGGTCCTTTAAAGTTTTTGTAAACATAAAACCAAGTCCGGGCTCCGGTTTCCACCTTCTGACTGTCGCCCATCTCCTGAATATAAAGCTGCACGCCATAGTTATTTTGAGAACCTGGCCAAACATCGCCCACCACTAACAGAGTTCCGTGCAAGCCATCTTGAAAATGAGAACTCGGCCTAAATTGCGACTCCCAGAATATTTGCACAATAAATCGTGGAGAAAGCTCATAAGTTTTCTTATTTTCAATAAAAAGAGCAAAACGCCTGAGAGAAACTTTTTTAAACCCTTGATTGATGAGTTGTCTTTGAACCTGTTTTAAGGCTTCCAAAGCTTTAGGAAGCTCTTCTACCTCCTCATTATGAGCTTTTAAAACATCTACTGGAGAGTTTAAAATATCAAACTGAGAGGCTGAGGGAATAACGGAAAAACATTGCTCCTCTTCCTGGCTCTTTTCATCCACAAAAACATAACAATCTTCCACATCCGATTTTTTTGTCTGTTGAACCTGAACAAACCGATAACTCCGAGTAATCACACGACTGACTTCATCGATTTCAGCCGCAAAGCCCTGACTCCCTAAAAGATTTCCAAAAACCAATGCCCAAACGAACCAACGTGACATCTTCTCTCTCCTCTGTTATGTCAACATGACAAACATCATAATTTATGCAATAAACAAAGCTCACCTGCTGATAACGGCATAAAATTATTGCATAAAGTATGCCATATCAGATAAACGCTTCAGTCATTGAAAGCTTCCTGATTTTTGATGCGTCACCAAAAACTCTGGCATACTTCTCGCTAAAGCTCACCTGTGTAGTACCAAAACGGCACTGTTGACTTAAAAAAATTTATAAAAATTGATATGAAAAAGACAATTATCCGCCTGACCCAGAAAATTTTTCTCTATCTATTGCTCTTTGGAGCGACTGATCCCGCTATGGCCATTGAGGAGGCGAATACCTTACCAGCCCATATCCAGTCCTTTATTTGGAAATCGGGGTCTGTAAGTGGACTCAATTACAGATACTCTTCTTCTGGGGACCTTTTACCCTTATCTAACTTTTATGCATTCCGCGTAGATGGGAATTACATTGCCCAGCAAAGCAAGGAAGCCCAAGCTTTTATCCAAGTTCTCAACCAAATGCCCGGCCAGCTGGGAGATCAATTGCAACTAGGCACTCTTGTTCCTGAATTTAAAACAGAGCTTAAATATCTGGCACCTATTTATTCCATTGGAGTTAATAGCAAGTGGACCCTCGCCATTGGCATTCCTGTGTTCCATTACAAAAATGCCGTTCAATTTTCCTCCTATGGGTCTAATGTGGCAGATATCCAAAAACAAGCTCAAGGAGATATTTCAATGCTCCAGCAAGGTTTTCAAAATTTAAACCGCTCCCTCACACAAGAAGTTCAGACTTTAATTAAAGAACAAGGCTACACGATAGATAACAAAAACCAATGGCTTTTAGGAGATATCCAATTAGCAAGCCTTTTTCAAATCTATGAAACAGACTCATTTAAAGTCCTTTTAAAAGAAATACTGCAACTGCCAACAGGTCCTAAAGACAACCCCGACGATCTTCTTGATCTGGATTTTTTAGGGCAAACCGCTTTAGATACACAACTCGCCCTACAAAAATGGGTTCACCCACAAATTTCCTTTTTTGGAAAACTCAGTTATAAATGGATTTTTCCAGATCACCTTAAAAAACGAGTTCCACAAGATAAATCCGATATTTTCCCTGGCCCGGAAACAGCAGAAACTGTTCAACGAGATCCAGGAGATGAAGCCAGTGCCGAAATCAAAGCTCTTTTTAAACCCAAGTCTTATCTCTTGCTGGAAGCGGGAACGGCTTACACACAAAAAGCCAAAGAAACTTATAAAGGAGGGGGGACCAAAAACTACGCCCTCCTTAATCTTGAAGCGGCTTCCTGGACACGCCTGATTCTAGGTGCTGAACTCTCCACCATCTCATGGTTTAAGAAAAAGATTTTTTCTATTCCTCTGCTTTTATCCTATCACTTTAATGACATTTTCCAAGGGTCCAATAAAGAAAGGCAAACCATCCATGAAATATCTCTTAGTGTTTTTTTCTAGAAAAAAACCTCTTTTTAAAATAGGGGTCCTCAGCGCCCTCTATGGAGGTCTTATCGCCTGCGCCCCCCAACCCCAAAGGCTGGATTTCAATTCCCAAAAAGCTTTTCACTTTGGGCCCCAGCAAGCGCCCTCTTATATCCCCCTGGAAGACATTCGCTCTTCATCTTTTGAAAACATCAAAAAGGTTAAAAAACAAAAGGTTCAAACAGCTCAATTTCTTAACATGATAGAGCAACTTTTCTGGGTTAGTGACCAAAGAAAACAACCACAACTACGCAAACAAGCTTATGACCTGCTTGCACGGTTTTATCAATCCCAATCAACCACCTCTTACACACCTTCTAATAAATTTCCTTACGCTGAAGCCCTTTTAGATCAATATCAAGACAGAGCGAAAAAACTTCTTAAAGAAGCTATTAAACAGTTAAAAGATTCCAAAGAACAAATTCTTTTCCTAAAAAACTACTCTTGGCCTCCTATTCAACTCTCAAATGCCGCTCAAGAAACACAAAAGTTTTTTAATTGGATGGAAGAACGTTTTGAAAATTCCCACATTTACAAACCCGTTTTGGAACAATTCCGGCAAAAGTTAAAGCAAGCTACTCCGGCCTTAAGAATTTTTAAAGAAGAACTTCAAAACATCATTAACAATCAGGATGACCTGGAAGCCCTTATTGCTTCTCTTGAAAGGATTTATAGCATTCCCACCCTTCAGGAAAAAGAGTTCTATTCCAAAATTCAAGCCTTAAAAGAAGTCAACCTCAAGTTGAACCAGTATTCCCAGAGTGCGGAACACCTCTTTCAGCTCTTTGTTTACCTGTTTTCAATTATGACAGAGGACACTCAGAAAAAGGTCTTTAAAGCCCAAAATGAAAGCCTTTATAAGTTTCTAAAAAGCCTTTCCCAAGAAGACATTCAATGCATCCTGGAAAATCAACCTCTTAAAGTAAAACTGGAGGACTCTGATGATATATCTCTTAAATGCCAACTAGGGATTATAAAAGGAATAAAAGCCAGTCTGATTATAAAAAAACTCAAAAAAATAGACGTTCAAAAAGTGCACACCTCTCTTTTGAAAAAAATTGTCCTTCAGGTAAAACAAGAAATTTCCACGGCCCTTTCTGAAAGAGTTCCTCAATTGAATTTGATGCTTCTGGAAAAATCCAATGAAGAAATTGACCGCGCCCTTACGAAGGTTCAAAACATTTACAAACACTTTGACCAGTTCTTGTTTGGGACCCTTTCAAAATGGGCCCAAAAAAGAGTTTTTCGCGGTCATTCTTCTCTTCCGGCCTTTGAAGCTGAACACATTCAACTCTCTCTAAAGTCACTTCAAAAAGCTCATTTTAAACTTCTTGCTTCCAAAGCCTCATCCATTACATCTTCTTCCAAAACCCTAGGTGCCTCTCTGTCTTTATTGCCTCTGCAACTTAAAAAATTAAAACCTTATGGAAAAGAAAAGCAACATCAAGCTGTGCAGTTCACCCTCGTTAACAAACTCATTGCTCTCAGCCAAGTAAAAAAATCTCAATCCTCTTTTTACCGCCCTCCCATTAACTTGGAAGCTTACTTTAAAAAGCCTCATCTTTTTTGTTTCATCCCTGATCAGTTTTCATTTTCACCCCAACAGCCCTTTTTCCCCAAAAACATCTCCAATTCATTTCATGTGAGCTCTCAATCTGAGCTGTTAAGAGG
>RFKI01000259.1 GCA_003694355.1 Bdellovibrio sp. | reverse complement strand
CTTTTAGTGTTTTTTATTTTTTTTTTTATGGTCGCCATCAACTTAGGTCGAGGTGAAGAAACTCTTCTTGGAAAGGTTGTTGTGGGAAGTCATATGCCATCATAAACTAGTTTTTATGAAGAAAATGAGTGTGTTTGTCTTTTGCATGCTTTTGGGATCTTTTTCCTATGGAGGAGAGTTCACCTATGATTTCAGTGTGTCTGGAGGGCAGTCAGGAGGGGATAGTTATACTGAGGCACAACTGGGGCTGAATTATTTTGCCCAAAAGTGGTTAGCATGGAGAAATGCTTTGTTCGCTCGATTTCCTTCTATTGGAAGCTCTTCTTATGGTTTGGATAGCTCAGGACGTTCTTATTGGACTGTGGATTTTTCGGAAAGGTCTTTTTTGGTTTCTTTTCTAGGCTCAGGTATTCGTTTTTCCAGCTTAGGAGAGAATCATGTTTTTTTAGAAGGTGGATTCACTTTGCACTTAGCGTCTTTAACTTTAGGGATTGGAGCAAAAGGCTTTTTAGGTACAGATGATGTTCAATACTTTTTAGTGTTGGCTGGGGGCGGAAAGTTTTAAGTTGTTTTTTTGTGTTTAAAAGAAGCATAAGCTAGTAAAAAAATCCCGAGATATCCCCATATAGGGCCTCCAGCAATCGCATAGGCGAGTAGAAAAAAACCAACGATCCATATGATGATAGAGGAAAGCATTTTAAGTTTTTAATCTGCTAGTTCTGCAAGGAGCTTTTGCAGCTCTCCATTTTCATACATCTCCATCATAATGTCGCTTCCTCCATAGAACTTTTTACGGATATAGAGCTGAGGAATGGTGGGCCAATTGGCATATTCTTTGATGCCTTGTCGAATGCCTTCATCTTCCAGAACATTAAAAGAACCAAAAGGGACGCCAATTTCATTTAGAATTCCAACAGCTCTTGCTGAAAAACCACATTGAGGGAACTGAGGGGTTCCTTTCATAAAAAGCATCACTGGATGTTTGTCTAATAACTCTTCAATTCGTGCTTTCACATCTTCTGACATAGTAGGCTCTCCTTTTTGGGAGGTTAGTTTCAATTTTTCAGAGGGTTTTGATAGACAAGGCATGGATTTCCCCACTTTTGAGTTCTTTGTCGAAAACAGACATGATTTCTTGGTGGCGCTCTATAAGGGTTTTGGTTTCTAATTCTGGAGCTTTGATTCGGATTTCAAAATGATGCTGGTCACCGCGGCTGTCAATCACTGCCACAGTGCTTTGGGGATAGGTGGCTTTTAAGCGCTTTTCCATTTCTTCTGCAGTCATACTGCAAGCGTTATATCCTAAATCCGTTATTTCAGGAAAGAGGTTTTTATTTTCTGGCAAAATATGTCACAGTTTGGAGACTCTTGGTGTAATGCGTCGCAATAAAAATATAATATTTTGCGTCAATTAAGGTCAATATGTGTTATAAAAAAAGGCCTATGGAACTCTTTGGAGAAAAGAAGGTCTTGCATATCAAGCGGGAGCGTCAAAAAGCAAGAGAGTTGCGAAAAAGTCGGTGGTGGCATCAAAAGCTCATGGAAGGAATCTGTTATTATTGCCAGGAGAAGTTTTCAAAAGATAAGCTGACAATGGATCATAAAGTTCCTCTGAGTCGAGGAGGGCGTTCTACAAAAAGTAACGTGGTGGTTTGCTGCAAAGAGTGCAATAACCAGAAAAAATACTTTACGCCTGTTGAGCTTGAATTGAAAAAACTTAAGAAAAACCTTTGACCTCTTTATTTATTTTTCTCTTAATGAAATAAAAAGATAAGAAGAAGGAGCAACAGTGGCAAAAATCACTCAAAGTAGTACAGCAGAGTATTTCGCAAAAAACTTACAACAGGTTGGTTTTTCATCCCCTTTAAAGGCTGTTTTGACTACGCTGAAGGAGGCTGTAGATAACTCATTGGATGCCTGTGAGGAAGCAGGTATTTTACCTGAACTTTTTATTTCTGTGAAAAAGGTTGGAAAAGGGTCATCTCGCTCTACGGACCTTGTGGAGATCATCGTTGAAGATAATGGTCCAGGTATTGAGGTTTCAGATGTGGCTCGTGTTTTTGGAGAATATCTTGCTTCTTCCAAATTTGGTCGAGGTCAATGTTCTCGAGGTCAACAGGGAATAGGTATTTCAGCGGCCACCACATGGGCCCAATTAACCAATGCCACTGGTGTGAAGGTTATTAGTAAAACCAAAAGAATGCGAAAAGCAGTAAAAATGACTGTGGATGTAGACATTAAGGGTAATAAAGGCATTGTAAAGCAAAAAGAGACTTTTGATTGGGGGAAACCTCATGGTTTAAGAGTGGAGTTTCGTATTGATGGACGTGTGCAGCTGAATGGAGATGGAGGGCTTTTGACTTATTTAGAAGGAACAACCATTGTTAATCCTCATCTGGCTCTTACTTATGAGCTTTTAGATAGAGAGAGGGTTGTGATTCCAAGAGTTTCAGATATTGTGCCTCAGATTCCACCTCCCACCCTTCCTCATCCTCATACAATGAAGCTAGGCGAATTTATGACTCATGCACACTTGTATGGAAAGATTCCTCTTGGTCGTTTTCTAAAAAAAGGGTTTTCTCGTGTTACGGATGCAGCCATTAAAGACTTTATAAAAAATGGACTTCCCAAAAAAATGTTGGATCAGCCTTTGCATAAATTGACAGAAGGAGACTTTAAAAAAGTTTTTCAGGTGGTTCAGGAAACAAAACTGCCAAACCCTTCAACAAGGTCTGTTTTAACTGTTGGAGAAGAAGGTCTTTCAAAAAGTATTTTAAGATTAGGAGAGATTGATTTTTTCAGCGTTGTTACTCGCAAACCAAAAATTTGCGATTTTAAGCCTGTTGTTGTGGAGGTGGCTATTGCGAGATTTTTAAATAAGCCACCAGCAGCTAATGAAGAGCCTATTCAGTTGCTTCGATTTGCCAATCGGGTTCCTCTTCAGTTTGATAAGTCAGCCTGTGCTATTACCAGGGCTGTGGAGTCAGTGAATTGGCGGGCCTACGGTTTGACACAATCGAAGAATAGTCTTCCTCTGGGCCCATATGTTTTTGCCGTGAGTGTCACGTCTCCTTTTATTAAATTTAAAAATGCTTCAAAGGAGACCATCGATTCTAGCGATGAGTTGGTTGAAGAGATTCGTCTGGCTCTTATGAGGGCGGGTCAAAAACTATCTCGACATATTAAAAGAGAGAGTAAGGCAGCTGACCTTGAAAGGAAGATTCAACATATAGAAAAATTTGGTCCTATTCTTGTTGAAGGGTTAGCTAAAATTGTGGGTGCATCCTCAAAAAGAGTGGAACGAGCTGAGAAGGGCTTGGAAAAGCTTTTGGGTCGAGACACCAAGGCCGCTAAAGAAGATTTAAGTGAGGCTGAAATGAAATTAGCTCTTCTAAAAGCGAAGCAGCAGGAGCGTTTGGGGTATGGCCCAGCAGCTTTGCAAATGACAGATCAGGAAGAGGAACCTCTTTTAGAACAAAAGAGTTCTGAAAAAGTGAAAGTTCGAGAGGAAAAAGTGGCTCCTTCCAGAGTGATGCTTTCCAAAAAAGGAAGAGTGAAGAAAAAGGTGAAAAAGAAGGCAACAAAGCTCCAGAAAACGAAGAAAAAATCAGTAAGAACAACGAAAAAGAAGAAATGAGGTTTTAAATGGCCAAAGCACTAAGAAGTTCAGAAAAAAATATTCCCAAAATTGCTAAGAATCTTTGTGATCAAATGTTGAAGGATCTGGAAAGAGCTAGACGTCCGACTTTAGAAGCTGTTAAGTGCTCCTTGGATAATGCTGTTTATAATCCCAAAGTGGGGTACTTAACTCCAGGCCCTAAAAAAGTAAAGACTGAGTTAAATGTATCATCTGTTCAAAAATTAGCTCGCACAGTTTTTATGCTCGAGATTTTATTGAATAACCTTAAAACAGGAGCGGTTAACACAAAACGTGAGCTTTATTATATGGCAAAAGGTCTTATAAAGTCAGATCCACGCTTAAAACCTTTGGATTTTGATGACCAGAGCGAAAGTGATGCTGTTATTGGGTTTATCACGGAAATGCTAGAAGTTTATAGGGAGGAGTTAAATTGTTTTGCAAATGATCGTGGAGGGCAGACATATTCTCAGCACCTTGTGGTAACAGAAACCCTCCCTGATGGCAGTAAAGCTGAGGTTGACCTAAGCACTCTTGGAACGACGCCATTTCAGCCTAAAAACAAGCCTCAACAAT
>RFKI01000258.1 GCA_003694355.1 Bdellovibrio sp. | reverse complement strand
GAGCTGTCCTCTATGAACTCCTGACGCTCCTCAAGGAACTAGTCATGTACATCTCGAAAGCCCCTGCATCTTTAATATACATCGTTAAACATGTGAAAGAGTTGCTTATTTTGATAAAGGTGTTGTTTGAGAAACTGAGCGGCCTTTAAGGCTTGCTTTAAATGGCTTTCTTCATTAAGAGTGAATGCCGCTTGAGCATACGCCGAAATCATAAGGGCATTCCATGCTGTGATGATTTTTTCGTCTCGAAAGGGGTGGGGGCGTTTGCGTCGCACTTCTTCTAATTTATTGGTGGCTTGTTTGAGAAGTTTTTTGGCTTCAGTTAAGGGAATTTTTAATTGTTGGGCGATGGTTTTAAGAGGTTTTTCAATGTGAAAAATATTACGGCCCTCAAAATGGCCTTGAGGAGTTATGGAAAAGTATGCGTGTATAAGACGGGCTTCTTGTTTTGAAAGGGCGCGATTGATATCTTTGGAGGACCATGTGAAAAACCAACCCTCTTGAGGCTTGCCTTCTGGAGTGAGGCTATCTGCATCAGTGGCTGCATAAAAGGCTCCCTCAGGAGAGGTCATATCTCTTTGAATATAATGAAGGGTTTGTTGGATGACTTGTTTAAACTGTTCTTCTTTTGAAATGATATAACCTTCAATATAGGCTTTGATTAAAAGAGCATTGTCATAGAGCATTTTTTCAAAGTGAGGAACTAACCACTTTTCATCTGTGGCATAACGATGGAATCCCCCGCCAATATGATCATAGATGCCTCCGTTTGCCATTTGTTTTAGGGTTAAAGTGGCCATATGAAGAGCTTTTTTGTTATGAGTTTTTTTAAAATAGCGAAATAAAAAGCGAATGGGGAGGCTGCTTGGAAATTTAGGAGCCCCTTTGAGTCCTCCCCAGATGGGATCAAAATGTTTTTGGTAATAAGAAAAGGCAGAGTCTAGAATTTGTTGCGTAGGTTGGGATGTCTTTTGTTTTTTAAAGTGAAGATTTTCCTGGATAACTTGTACAAGTTGTTTTCCTGTAAGGTTCACTTTTTGCGGCTGAGTTTTATAAATATGAGCCAATTGTTTAAGGAGAGTGAGAAAACCCACTGGCATGCCACGCATACCATCTCTTGGAGGGAAATAGGTGCCTCCGTAGAAGGGCTTCTTATCAGGGGTTAGCCAAAGGGTCATGGGCCAACCTCCGTGACCTGTCATGGCTTGGACAGCACTCATGTAAATAGAGTCGATATCTGGGCGTTCCTCTCGATCCACTTTAATAGGGATGTAATTCTGATTGATGACTTGAGCAATTTCTTCATCTTCAAAAGATTCTTCTTCCATCACATGACACCAATGACAGGTGGAATAGCCAATACTCAACAAAACGGGGCGATGGAGTTTTTGAGCCAATTTAAAAGCTTCTTCGCTCCATGGGAACCAATTAACGGGATTGTGTGCATGTTGTAAAAGATAAGGGCTAGTTTCTAAAAGCAAGCGATTGGTGTACTTGGGTTTTCCATCTGGTGTTAAGTGATGTGTCCGTGGTTGATAAGAAGGGCCTTTTTTGTGGAGTTCTTGTTGAAGTTTTTTTGACAACTCTGGACTAAAAGTGCCTATGCCAGGTAAGCTGCCCTTGGCGCCTTCGGGAAGGGGAGAAAATTCATTATTGGAACTCGTTTTTAAAAAAGTGATGGCAACCAAAGCTCCTGTAAAAACAGTAAGAGTTATAGCAAAATAAACCAGAAAAGTTTTTTTGTTTATTAGCACCTTTTTTATTCAACTACTGTTTTTTTAATTGGGCTTGGAGGGTGCTTGCAAGAGCTGCTGGATTTTGGGCAATGGCACAGCCTGCGGCTTTGAGAGCTTCAAATTTAGCTTCTGCAGTTCCTTTGCCTCCACTGATAATGGCTCCTGCATGCCCCATGCGTTTTCCAGGAGGGGCTGTGATGCCAGCAACAAATGCCGTAACGGGTTTTTTAAATTCTCTTTGAATATATTCAGCAGCATCTTCCTCTGCCGTTCCTCCAATTTCGCCAATCATAATAACAGCCTCTGTTTGAGGGTCTGCGTTGAACATTTCTAAAACATCAATAAAGTTCGTGCCATTTACAGGGTCCCCTCCGATTCCAACACAGGTGCTTTGTCCCAATCCTGCATTTGTGAGTTGCCAGACCGCTTCGTAAGTGAGGGTTCCTGAACGAGAGAGGACGCCAATGGACCCTGGTTTGTGGATATGTCCAGGCATAATGCCGATTTTGCATTGGCCAGGAGTAATAACGCCAGGGCAATTAGGGCCAATTAACCGTGTTTTTTTACCTTCCATAAACCGCTTGACCTTAACCATATCAAGAACAGGAATTCCTTCTGTAATACAAATAACAAGGTCCAGCTCAGCATCGACAGCTTCCATAATGGCATCTGCAGCAAAAGGAGGGGGAACATAAATAACAGAGGCTGTGGCCCCTGTTTTTTCCACGCATTCTTTTACAGTATCAAAAACAGGAAGTCCCAAGTGGGTGGTTCCTCCTTTTCCAGGAGTGACCCCTCCAACCATTTGAGTTCCATATTTAATGGCCTGTTCTGAATGAAAAGTGCCATTAGCTCCTGTGAATCCTTGGCATAAAACTTTAGTGTTTTTGTCAATTAAGATAGACATTAGTTGCCCCCTTTAACTGCATTTAAGATTTTCTTGGCTGCATCTTCAAGGTCGTTTGCGGGAATGATGTTTAGTCCACTTTCTTGAAGTTTTTGTTTGCCCAGTTCCACATTGGTGCCTTCCAAACGGACAACAAGGGGGAGGTGAAGGCTCATTTCCTTGCAGGCAGCAATAATGCCATCAGCAATGATGTCACACTTCATGATGCCGCCAAAGATATTCACCAAGATCCCTTTTACATTAGGATCTTTTAAAATGAGCTTAAAGGCTGCAGTGACTTTTTCCTTATTCGCACCGCCACCCACATCTAAAAAGTTGGCAGGGTTGCCTCCATGTAACTTAATGATGTCCATTGTGGCCATGGCCAGTCCTGCTCCATTAACCATGCAGCCAATATCTCCGTCTAACTTAATAAAAGCGAGACCATATTTGCTGGCTTCAATTTCCTCGGGGGCTTCTTCTGAAAGATCACGGTATTCCACAATGTCTGGATGTCGATAAAGGGCATTGGAGTCAAAGTTCATTTTAGCGTCAAGAGGAATCACGTCGCCTTGTTTGGTTTCCACAAGGGGGTTGATTTCAGCAAGGGAACAGTCAGAGCTTTCAAAAGCCTTATAAAGGGCTAAGAGG
>RFKI01000257.1 GCA_003694355.1 Bdellovibrio sp. | reverse complement strand
TACTAAGACCTCATCTCCGGCTACGGTTTATCTTATTATTAATCCTAAAGGAAATACTCCTCCTATAGCTAATAATATTTCTCCATCTTCATTTAATGAGGATACTGAGAGTATTATCACTTTGAGTTACAGTGATGCTGAGAATGATTTGGCAACAAGCTGTTCTTTGTTAAATTTAAATAATGTTACAGAGACCACAGCTTGTTCTTGTTCTTCAGGAACTTGTACAGTCGGAGTAACAGGGACATCTAATTATAATGGAACGGCAAGCTTTGATTATAAAGTGGTAGCTAATGGAGCCACTTCTAATGTGGCAACAGTGAATTTAAATATTTCACCAGTTAATGATGCCCCTTCCTTAGATATTAATAGTCAAAAATCAGTTAATATAAATACAACGTCAACTATTCTGACTACAGATTTATCAGCTTCTGATGTGGATCATTTAGATACTGAAATTATCTATACTATTAAGTCTCTGCCTACTTTAGGAACTCTGATGAAAAACTCTAGCAATTTAAGTGTTGGCAGTACTTTTACCCAAGCAGATTTAGTTTCTGGTGTGATCAGTTATGTGAGTGGTTCTTCATCTGGACAAGATAGTTTTTCTTTTTCTGTTAAAGATGCTTCAGGTGCTTTCGCTTCTGGTGCAACAGATTTAAGTCCTGCTCATTTTTTCATTAATGTGTCAGGAAATCCTTGTGTTTCAGGCACAACGACCTTGACAAGCAATGGAACTTTTACGGTTCCTCCCAATTGTACAACTATTACTGTTAAGGTTTGGGGAGGCGGCGGTGCTGGAGGAGGAAAGTTTAATCATACTCCAGGACAAGGGGGATCTGGAGGATATGTTGAAGCCACATTAACAGTTACTCCTGGAACAGTTTATGATGTGACAATTGGGCAAGGAGGTATTGCTGGAGTGGATGGGGATCCTGCTCCTTATTGTAATGGAGTGATTACAGGAACAGGAGGAGCTGGAGGTTACGCTGGGGGTAATGGAGGTCTTACAGGAAATGGAGCTAATGGTGCTGGATCTGGTGTTGGAGGTACAGGGGGGCTTTCCACAAGTGGAACGGCTAATGGCGGGAATGGAGCTTATGGTGGCGGTGGTGGTGGTTCTGGTAACCCTGGAGGATTTCATGGCGGTGGAGGCGGTGGCGCGACCGTGTTTAGTTATCAAGGAACAGACTTACTCATCGCTGGTGGTGGCGGTGGTGGCGGTGGTGATAGTACGGATCCTGCAGGAGATGGAGGAGATGCTTGCTCTACAACTAATATAAATGGAAAATCAGATACGGACTTGAAACAAGATGGCTCTAGTTTGTCTGGTGGTGGTGGTGGTGGTGGTGCTTGTTATATTACAAGTTCAGCAACAAATACAGTTATTGGAGTAGCAAAGGATTATAATACTGGTGATAATGCAGGGCTAGGAGGAGACACCAGTGGTACTTGCTCTGGTGGAGCTGGTCATAATGGAAAGGTTGTAATTTCTTATTAGCATTATTGTAAAAAATGATAGAGGTGTTAGAGCGTTTTTAGAGTTAGCTTTTTCACCTCTTTTTTGCAAAAGAGAGAAGAGATCAAATTAAGACCAAAGTCAGTTTTAAGTAGAGATCCAGAAAGTCATGTTATGAGATATAGACGGGAAAACTTTTGCGTACAAGATAATTCTAGTGATACACTTTAATTTGATTTGTTGATGGAGGCGTTTTATGAAAAAGGTATTTTTTTTAGTTGTTTCTTCTTTTCTTCTGTTTGTAGGGTGTGAAAACCCTGATATTAAAGCTTTACAGAAAGCCCAGCAGTGTTTGGATCAGGCCAGAACTCCTCAAGACGCCCAAGCTTGCCGTCAATATGTTCAGGGGCTCACATCACAAAAAGCCAAGTCCTTAAGTTGTGCCATTGAAACCATGGCAGCAGGAATAGACTCTTCAACAATGCAAAGTGCTTTTGTGGATATGACCAATACCGGACCAAACGGTAACAAGGAAGCTGCTCTTTTATCTCATTTGTCCGTTGGAGATAAAACCACAGCAGATACCGTCTTTAATGTTTGTAATGAGTCCGATGTGCCAGGGCTTGAGTACATAGCCGGGCTTGTGCGTGTGGCCACCATTGTGGACACACTTGGAAGTGGCGCCAATTTTTCTGCTGATTTGAGCAACTGTGCGACTAATACATCAAGTTGTAACCCTGCGGATATTGGAGAAACCGCTGTGGTTTTGGCGGACTCTTACTGTACAGGAGATAATGCTAATACCAATGTTTGCAATGAAATCAATAATGCCGTGGCAAATGGAGGCGGAGATTACAGCGCTATTGGTAGTCAACTGCTGAGCCTTTTAAATACCCCATAAGTTTTTGTAGAAGTTTTTTAGGAGAAAGCTTTTTACTCAGAGCTTTCATCAAAGTGGAAAATTTCAAATCTTTTTCCCCAAAAGGTTCCTCTTTTGGGGTCATAATTTTCAGAGGGCTTGGCAAGCCAGTACAAAATGCTGACGGCCGCCGTTGTCACTATGATATAGGTGACCAAACGCCAAAAATTCTCCAAAATGTATAACATAATGGCGCGTTGCCGTTCCTGTTGATTGCGTTTTCGAAGCTCTTGAAATTTGGTGCGCACTAGTTCTTCAATTTCTTTTCGAAACTCTGCGGGAAGGTCCAGAAACTGCACGCCAATAAGAACACGGTTTTCTCCATGAAAGTCAGAGCGGTGAAGCCATTCGTTTTTAGGGGTGTATTCTTCCTTGCGGGCAACTTTACCCCACCAGGCAATGTGTTTTCCATTTAAAAGGGGCAGTTCCAACTTGATGATTTCCCCCTTTTTGGGGGCCGCATCTTTAGAAGTGACAAAAGCAAGCCCCGTCATGGAAATATCTAGAAGGCGGGTTGTAAAGGTGTGGTCTTTGTCGTCTTTGGGAGCAAAACGAATAAACTCTTCCTCATTGGAAAGAAAAACATATCGAGGGGCTCTTGGAACAAATTTTTTAAGTGCCGATGCCATACCTGAGGTTTCGGAAAAATTAGATAAAATATAAAGTCACTCGACTTTTGTCGTTGTTTTGGGCTCTTGTCTGGTGAGGACCCAAATTGTTTTTCTTTTTGAGAAACAGGTCCTGACATCATGAGATATTTTGATTTATCCTGAAAACAGGAAAGGGGAATGTTTTTATGAAAAAATGGCTCTTCGTATTTTGTTGCGTCTTTCAGCTCAGTTGTAGTTTGAATGCTTTAAGAGACATTGCAGATAAGAACACTGATGAAGCTTTGTTAGAGGCCGCCAAACAAAGCTTGAATGAAAAGGACTGGACAGGAGCGATTGCAAAATTTTCCCAGATGTCTTCGGCTTTTTTAGCGAGAGAGGAAGTGAAACACTATCAAGCTTCAGCCTATGCAGGACGCTGTGGGTATGACTTTTTCACTTTTATTGATCAATTGTCCAATATGGGGTCAGAGAACTTTTTCTTGTTTTTAATGAAGACTTTTAAGGGAACCACGTCTTCACAAATCAATGATTGTATTCAGGCAGAGTCCATTTTAAAAAGTATTGACACCAATGCAGCCAAACGAAGCATTGATGACAACATTATGATGGCCATGATGAGTTTGGTTAAAATAGGGGCGATACTGGCGGCCAATTTTGATACAAATGCAGATGGAGTTGTGGACTCCACAGGGAGTAATGAAGCGTGTTCAACCACTTATATGAGTGATAGTGATGCCGGTGAAGTGGGGACAGGCATCACTTTATTTTTAACAAGCTTGGGAGCTGTGGGGTCCAGTATTGGGGGGGTGGACACAAGCACAATTGATAGCTTATGCACCAATTTGGATGATCCTTCATTGCCTGCGGGCATGAACTTTTGTAGCATCACAGACAAATCCAGCTTCACTCCTGAAATGATAAAGGGAATTAGATCCATGGTGAATGAAGGGGATACCACAGGACTTGCCACCTGTTCTATAGCTTCCCCTCAGGATATTGTTACCTGTTATTGTCCATAAGTGTTTGAGGCGAGAATGACAAGAATTGTTTTTTTGATTTTTTGGTTTTTAAGTGGGAAGTTGGTTGCGGATGAGTTGTTTGAAATAAACACCACGGTGAGGGCCCTAGGGATGGGGAATGCCTATACGGCTGTTGTGAATGATGGCCATTCTTTGTTTTATAACCCTGCGGGGATTAATCGTGCTCAGGGGTATTATTGGACGATTTTGGATTTACAGGTCGGGGCTGGAAATATCAGTGCCTATAACACTCTTGCTAACATTCAGGACCCCAATCAGTTTTCAAGCACTTTGCAGCAAATGTATGGAGAAAATATCTGGGTGGGAGGAGGGCTGCGAACCTTGTTTTCCATGCCGTATTTTGCATTGACTTATTATGATAATTTTGATGCGAGCATGACAGTGGATAACCCAGTTAGCCCGGAGCTGATACTAAACGTGATTAACGATTTGGGGATAGGAGTGGCCTTTGGTGTGCCATTATCGAAAAGCTTACATGTGGGTGGAACTTTAAAAAGAATTGATCGCAAGGGGATACGACAGCCTATTAAATCAGATGAACTAGCCAACCTGGATCCCACAACCATTACTAGCAAATATGATCAAAAGGGTGTGGGTTATGCAGCCGACGTCGGCGTTAATTATTTGGCGCCAGGGCCCTTTCATCCTGTGGTGTCTTTTGTTTATAAAAACATTGGGAACACGCGTTTTCTGGCTCCAGAAGGAGGGATAGCGCCTCCTGGAGATGATCAAGAGATGATTGTGGGACTGGCTTCTTCGTTTTACACCTCAGGGATTCGTATTACTCCTGCCATTGATTTCAAACACCTTTTAAATTACAGCGAGCAGATAGGAAAAAAAATAAACATGGGTGTGGAGTTTAGTTTCCCTATGATTGATATACGAGGGGGATTTCATCAGGGTTATTACACTTATGGATTCAGTGTGGATTTGGGACTTTTTAGAGTGGAAGCTGCTTCCTATGGTGTGGAGCTGGGAGAGTATCCAGGACAGAAGGAAGATAGAAGATATGTGATTCAATTTGTGATGGAGTTGGGGCTTGGTTCAGACTCTCCTCTTTTCGGAGGAGGAAAGGGTGGCAAGAAAGGTTCCCGACGCTTTCAGAGCAGTCGTCGTAGAGGGTTAAAGCAAAGACGATGAGGCTGCGGTGCGCGTATCTTTTCTTCTCTGAGCTATGGTACTTTCTTGTCAATGCTCCAAGAGGTTCACAGTTTTCAAGATAGAATGGATCTTTTAGATGAGCTGCCCAGTAACTTTACCTGGGTTGTTTCTGATTTAATTTCCAAGTTTGAATTACAAAAAAGGTTTTTAGAAAAAAGCCCTTTTTTGGAAGAAAGTGCTGTTCTCAGAGCCACAGAACTGTGGAAAAAAACATTTTTAAGAGTGTATCCTAAATATCAACTGCTTTCTAAACCCTTTTCTTTAATTCTGATAAAAAAATGGTTGAAGGAGGCGGGGCAAGGAGATTTTCCAGGATTGGCTTCTTCTCTTTATGAATATGTTGAGTTTTTTTTGCCAGCATTTTCTTTAAACTCAGAACTTATGGAAGAGTGGCTGGAGGCCAACGAAGAAACTCAAAAACGCTGGAAAAACTGGTGGACTTTATCTCGTTTGGTTTGGGGGCAATTTTTAAAAGAGAAAAAATTGCCTGTTAACTGGGTGCCAGGTTTTTTAAGTCTCTTTAATGGATGGGAAGGTGAATTTCAAGGGAGGTATTTTGTTTTTGATTTGGGAGAGGATTTAAGTGGAGTTGAAGTGGACTTGATTCGACGAATAGAAAAAGTGGGAAGAGTTAAAGTTTTAGCTCCTGTTATAGAGAAAACTTTTCTTTCAGAGAATTACAGCCGCCTGCAAGATCGTTCCTATCACAGAGAAGAGCGGGAACGCCTTTTAAAAGGAGAAATTCCTTCTCATTATCAGTTTATTCATATGACCACGATGGTTTCAGAAGTTAAAGCCGTTACAGGCCAAGTTCGTTCCTGGTTGGAGCAAGGCGTGCCGCCTGATAAAATAGCCATTTTAGCACCAGACATTGAAACCTACTGGCCTGCTTTAAAAGCTTATTTAAAAGAAGAGGGCATTCCTTTTAATAAAGGTACAGTTGCGCGCTTGCAGACTTTTCTTCCTGTTCAACAGTGGGTATCCCGGATGCATTTGTATTCAGGGCATGTGGAGAATTCTTTTTTGGAATCGGTGGTTTTTAGTGAAAATGAATCATTAAACATAACTTATTCTGAGTTTAAAAAACAGTTTTCAAATCTGTATGGGGAAGATCAGCTTCCGCATGTATATGCTAAGTCAAAGAAAGCTTCGGATCAGTTATTCTCGAGGGAAGAGTTTCTTCGATGGGCCTACTCTTTTTGGAAGGGGCCTTCTTCTCTTCTTGAGAAGGTGTTTTCGCAAATGGTTTTAGAAAGTGTGGCTTCTGAAAAGTTGCCTTTAAAAGATTGGGTGGAATATGTGCAAAGGGTTGTGGGCCAAATAGAAGAGCCTTTGGAAAAGGGAACTTCTGGAGGCGTGTTCTGTGTGAATTTTGCTATGTCAAGCTGGTTGGATGTATCTCATGCTTTTGTGATGGGGCTTTCTGAAGAGCTTTTAAAACAAAATACAAGTATTCATATTCATGACGGAGATGTTTTAAAGTTGGAGAGAGACTTGGGGTGTTTTTTGAATTTGTCTCAAAGTCATCATCGAGAAAAAGCTCTTTACTGGTTTTTGTGTCGAGATCTGAAAGAGGTCATATTCAGTGCTCCTGCCTCTCACTTTTCAGGATCTCCTTTGGCTCCATCAGCTTTTTGGGTTCAAGGTCATTCTTTAAGAGCTTCTGAGGAAGAGAACTTTTATCTTCCGCCAGATACGTTATGGGATCAGGTTCAGAAGTTAAAAATAGATGACTTAATAACTTATAGAAAATGGGAAGGGGACAGAGGGCTTCTTCTTAAAGAAGGTTTTTTGCAAGATATTGGCGAAAAGTCTCTGGAAAAATTTGGGCAAAAAGAAATTTGGAAGCTATCTGCTTCTTCCATGGATACTTTTTGGAGTTGCCCATTTAAATTTGCAGCAGAGAAAGTTTTTGGATTGGAAGATTATGACATCATTGATGTGGATTTATCTTATCGTGATAAGGGTTCACTTTTACATGCTATTTTGGAAGAGATTATTACAGAGCCTTTTAGGGTTTTATCTCAAGAAGAGTTGAAGGAAAAAATAAGACAGGTTCAAAAGGCAAGAAGGCTTCAAGGGGTGTCCGAATCTTTAGAAGAGCCTTATATTTCTCGCCTTGCAGAGGAGCTGGAGCGGTTGATGCTTTTTGAAAAAGAGCACCGGGAGAAGCGACCATATATCAAAACGGTGGGTAAAGAGGTATGGTTTGAGGGGTATTGGGACTTGGAAAAAAGACAGTGGAGTCAAGAGAAGACTCCTATTGTTTTCCGAGGAAAGATTGATCGAATTGATCAAGGGGAAGGAGAGAGCCTTTGTGTTTTGGATTACAAGTCGTCAGAAGGGTCTCTTACAAATAGCGCTTCATGGATTAAAAACGGTCAGTCTCAAATGCTTATTTATGCCACTGTACTGGAGCAGCTTTATTCAAAAGGTAAGGTTTGTGCGGCTCTTTATTATATCCCGTTAAAACAATCTCGCCAAAAAGGTTTTATCTTAAAAGAGGAGAGAGCTGTACGGGATTTCCTCTGGGGAACAGGTGATGGCCCAGCTCTGAGTGAGGAAACTTATAAAAAGTTAAAAGAGGATTTTTTTGAAGCCCTTCAAGAAAAGTTAATTCAAATTCAGGAGGGGGAGTTTTATCCAAAGCCTATGAAAAAAGAGGAGTGTCAGAGATGTCGATGGAAATGGGTTTGTCGAAGTCCTCATTTGTAATTCCATTTCAGTTTGTGCAAGCTGGAGCTGGAGCTGGAAAAACAACAGAGCTAACAAAAACGGTTTTGGAAACAGCACTTTCTTTTTATCAGGCGCATCAGAGATGGCCTTATATGGTTGTTACAACTTTTACAAGAAAAGCCACTCAGGAGCTAAAAGAGCGTCTTGCAGTAAGTGTCTTTCAAGACGAGATATATAGAGATTATAAAGAAAACCTGCTTTATTTTTTAACTTCAGGTTCTTATCTTCATATTTCCACGATTCATGGTATTTTAAGTTCTTTTTTAAGACAAAATGCTTTTGATTTTGGGCTAGATCCAAAATTTACTATTTTGACTTCGTCAGAAGCTTTTTTTCTTTCCAAAAAGATTTTAAAAGAGATTTTGGAGCAAAGAACTCATTTGCAAGACCTTATGAAGAATCGCTCTTTTTCTGAACTTGTTGACGTGGTGAGAGCCTATTCTTGCATTAAAAGGCAATACCCAGATGCTCAAAAAGAAGATGAAGCTTATTACCAGCAAAGCGTTCAGACCTTTATGGAGCATCTACAGACTTCTCTTTTAGGGGCCGCTCAGCTCATTTCAGAAAAACTGGAGCGTAAAAAAGCTAAAAAGCCCGAAGAAAAAAGAGCCGTGGAAATGTGGCTTCGTTATCGAAGTTCTTTACTGGACTCTGTTAAAAAGATTCAATCTGCAGCTCCCTCTTCTTTAGAGCAAATATGTTATGAATTAAGAGAGAAGTATCAAACATTAAAGGATGAATTGCCAGCATATAAGCGTCTTTTAATGAATAAGGAACATCCCACTGTTGTTGCAGATAAGGACCTTCAAAAGGTGGCACCTTATTTTAAGCGTTTCTGGGAAAAATATAAGGTGGAACAAGAAAAACTGTCTGAATTAGGAGATCTTTTTAAGGAACAGTTTCAAAAGTTTAAAAATCTAAAAGGTGTTTTGGAAATGGAGGATTTGGAGCTGTTATCTTTGGATTTGATCCGGAAGCATCCAGATGTGGCCATGAGCTTTTCTAGAAAATGGGATTTCTGGTTAGTTGATGAATATCAGGACACCAGCCCTCTTCAGGTGGACTTGTTAAGGCAATTGGCGGGAGACCGTCCAGAATTTATTGTTGGAGATCCCCAGCAGAGTATTTATTTGTTTCGGGGCGCTCGATCTGAAGTGTTTTTCAAGAAAAAAGAAGAAATGGAGGCAAAAACTCAACCTCGTTTTTTAATGACCAACTATCGATCTCATCCTGAACTTTTAAATTTTTTTAATACTTATTTTCCGCAGCTAGATCCTCAATTTGGAACGATGAAAATCTCTGAAAAAAACTTTGATGAAGCTAAATATGTGGGGATAAAACTATTGGTGGGAAATAACATTGAAGACCGGAAGCAGAATGAGGCAACATCAGATACTTTAGGCGTTGTCAGTCATATTTTGAGTTTACGTCAAAAGGGTGTGAGATGGGAAGAAATTTGTGTTCTATCTCGTTACCATAAAGACCTTGCTTTATTAAGTGAAACTTTGACGGCATACCATATTCCTGTGCAGCTACATTCTAATAAGGGGTTTTATGATCAAAGAGAAATTGTTGATGCCTTGGCTTTATTAAAGTTTTTGGTAAATCCATCTGATAATGAAAACTTGATGGTCCTTTTGCGATCTCCTTGGGTGAAGGTAAAGGATCAGGATTTGGCCTGTTGGGTGGAGGAATTTAGAAGTGAAGACCTTACTCAGGATTACTGGACTTTTTTTAAACAGAAAAAACATCCTTCTATAAAGAGGCTAGAGGAGTTGCAACAGTTGTTGGGGGAAGAGGGAGTGAGTGGAGTTTTTGAAAGAGCTTTGGTGGAGCTGGGTTTTTTTGATTTATCTTTGAAGCATGATAGTACGGGAAAAAGAGAGTCCAATTTATGGAAATTGCTTGTGCACTTAAATGATGAGCAAAAAAAGCCTGGTTTTAATTTTCTCAAATTTGCTGAGCTTGAAAAGGGGCGCTTGATGGGGGTTGAAAATGACGATGAGGAGCAGGAAGCAGTGGCAGCCTTGGAGCCTAATAGAGTGAACTTAATGACTATTCATGCTTCAAAAGGGTTAGCGTTTGAGCATGTTATCGTTTATGCTGCTGAACAGATTTTTTTAAAACAGAAGGGGCAAAGGAGAAAACCTTCTGTGGTGTATATGGATGGGTATTGGAGTATGAAAATCCCCTTCTTTTTAAGAGGAAAAGGGTGGGATTCCATTAAGCCTCAAAGAATGGAACAATTTTTTGAGAATATTCAACAAAGAGAAGAAGAAGAAAAAAAGCGTTTGTTATATGTGGCAATGACAAGAGCGCGACATTCCGTATGCTTGTCTTTTGCTTTGAATGGAAAAAAGAAGTCTGGTGCAGATGAAGGCTATCGTTTTATTGATTTTTTTAAGTTGGAAGCTGGAAAGCATTGCCACAGTGAACCCTCTTTTTGTTATGAAGTGGAAAAAGGTCCCTGGAAGCCAGAACCCTTTAAAGAAAAGGTCAAAGAAGAAAGCTTTAAGTGGCCCCAACCTTGGAGTATTTTAGAAAGAGAGCAACAAGAAAAAGTTTCTGTCAGTGAGCTCTTAGAGGACTCCGAAAAGACAACAGCTTTGAAAGAACGCTTTGAACTTTTGAAAAAGCCTGCTGAAGGTGTTTTGTTTCACCGGTTTATGGAGCGTTTGCGGTATGAGTCTTTGGAAAACATTTTGCCAGATGTTCGAAATCACTTTCCAGACCGTTATCAAGAAATGACGGAAGCCTTACAGTATGTGCTTCATCATACAGAAATCCCTATGGAAAAACTTCTGAAAAAAGGATTTGTGGAATGGGGGTTTCAATATATTAAGGAAGGGCGGATTTTAGAAGGGCAAATTGACCTTTGGGGAGAGGTAGATGGAAAGACATGGGTGGTGGACTATAAATCGGGAACTCCGTCGATGAAGGAAAAGGCTTTTCAGCAGTTGCAACTTTATGCAGAAGCTCTTCGCTCTCGAGGCGTTGGGTATCCTATTTATCGAGCTGTGATCTACCCCTTTTTAAAGCTCACAGAGGTACGAGAGATGGAGGACTCTTGAGGATGAAAACTCATGGTTGAGCTTCTTTATCTCCAGAAGAGGGAATAAAAAAGACAAAGCTAAATCCAAAGTAGAGAGAAGTTCCTGGGTTTATATTAAACTTCATATCACTTCTAAAAAAAAGGGAGTTGCGGATATTTGTCATGAGGGCCCCACCAATATGTCCTCCGCCCATGCTTTGGAGAGGAGCATCAACACTGGTTTTGTATCCATGGTAATCCCCTCCAATATAAAAAATTCCAGTGATACTTTCGATGGGGTAACGGATTGCAATACTTAAAAAGGCGTTTGTCCATTCTACATCATAGGCTCGTCCTGTCATGACGCCGATTTCATAATAAGTGTCTGCTGAAGCATTTGATAAAGTGAGGCGCAAACCCGATAAAGGAGTGATTTCGGTAACACCATCTATCTGATTGGGAAGAAAGTTGCCAAGAAAAGCGCCCACTTCATATCCAGGCTTTTGCTTTTCGCTGATCTGAGCCAAAGCCGTCGTCGAAGATATAAAAAGCGAGAGAAAGATAAAAAGCTTCATGCTGAACTCATTGTATAGTATCTTTTTTGTGGAAACAATGAACTTGTTCTTGTTTTTAAGATATCGTAACATAAAAAAATGACAAAGAGATTTGAAGGAACTTTTTTAGCTGAAGATGATGCAGAGCTATTCTACCAGGTATGGAAACCTTCGAAAAAATCCCGGGGAACCGTTCTGATAACCCATGGTTTGGCGGAACATTCTGAGTGTTATAATGACCTGGCTTACTCACTCAATGAAGACCTTTGGACTGTTGTAGGCTGGGACCTTCGTGGGCATGGACGGTCCGAAGGAAAGCGAGGCTATGTTCGTCATTTTGAGAACTACATTGATGACTTGCATCGTTTTATTCACTTTCTGAAAGAGCAAAGCTTTTATGTATCTCCTTTGATTTTATTAGGCCACTCTATGGGAGGTTTAATTACGCTTCAAATGTTATTGATTTATGGGCAACATCATGTTGATGCAGTTACTTTAAGTTCGCCAGCTCTGGAAGTGGCTGTTGAAGTGCCCTTTTGGAAAGAAAAGCTGGCCAAGGTATTAGCTCAATATTTGCCGACGATCACTTTGTATAATGAGATTTCATATTCAGATCTTGTGCGTGACCCTCAGGTCATTCAATCTTATGAGTCAGACCCACTTCGGCATGACAAGATTTCTCCCATGGTTTTTTTGGGGATGCAAGAAGGTTTTGTTTTTGTGCAGTCTAAGGCCCATGAAATTAAATTGCCCCTTCTCCTTCAAGTTGCAGGTCAAGATAAAATCGTTAGTACACAGGCTTCAAAGGACTTTTTCCAAAATGTGGCTTCTCCTTTAAAAAAGCTTATAGAGTATCCTAAAAGCTATCATGAGATTTTTAAGGATTTAGATAAAGAAAAGGTTATTGCAGATTATAAAGAGTTTATTGACTCTTTGCCGTTGAAGAAAGCTGAGGTTTCTAAGAAATGAAAAACTATCTTACAGCTTTATTGGCATTAAGTTTTATGATGAGCTGTGCTGCCCCTAAGAAAATTGGCTCTTATTCCAATCTGACCCAAGAAGATTATGAAAAGCTAGTTCAAAAATGGACTCGGTCTGAAAAAAAGTACTCAGGTCTTTATAATGTTTATCAAGTATCAGCTACTTTGATGACATCCAAGTTGCGTTTCGCTGTTTTGGATAAAATGAAGGAGATCAAACAGTGGGATCCGTTGCGTTTAGAAAAAGAAAGAAAAAAGATTCTTTCAGAAAATAATAGCATTTCTAAGGTATATCTTTCTTTGTTTACCCCTGAAAAGTCTCATAATGACCTTGTGGAACCGAATTCCATTTGGACAGTGTATTTAGAATATAAAGGGCAGAAGTATCCTGCGAAAATAAAAAAGACTCACCTAAAATTTATAGAGATAAAATCTATTTTGCCACATCATACTCGTTGGAGTAAAGCCTATATGCTGACCTTTGAAGTTCCTATGAGTCAGTTAGAAAGTGATAGTCCCCGCTTGGTTTTATCGAGTTTTTTGGGGAAAACAGTTCTTGTTTTTTAACAAAGGGATGGCGTTCTCGTTTTTGAAAATCTAAATCTATCAGAGATAGAATTACCAGAAAGCCTGTATGGAGACTTCCCCTAAGTCTGTTTCTACAGGAATAATAAGACCTTTGGATTTTTTTAATTGAGTCAAGGAAGGGGATTCTTGGGTTCCGTCTAGAGATTCAGCGTTGAGTTGTAAAAGGGAAGAGGGGCCAATCAGTTTAATGGCATGTTTGAATATCAAGGAACCCGCTGCCTGGGTTAACTTTAAATAATCTTGAATGTCTTTCCCGGCAACTTTCTTTAGTTCATCCAGGATGAGTTTGGGAAGTCCAATGGCCACATACTGATTTTTGGATTTTTTTTCTATTCTCAAATTATAAAGGCGAATAAATTCTCCTTTAGGTTCGTCTCCTGGCCGTTTGGCCAGAGGTTTGTTTTGTTTCGAGTTGACATTAAGGGTTTCTTTTAAAAATTTATTTATGGATTCTATGAGGGCGTTAAGGAGATCGGCTCCCAGTCTTTGGTCCATTTTTCCAAGCTTGATTTGCGTTCTGACAAGCTCGGCGACTTCTTGAACTTTCATGGGTTTTTCAATGAGATGAATGGAGGGATGTTCTTTGGTTAGCTCAGGGTCTGGCGCTCCTGTAATAACAATAATAGGAGTGTTTTCATTCAGAGGGCTTTGTTTGATAGATTTAATAAAGGCCTGTCCCTCACGCTTTGGCATTTTTAGGTCAGTGATAATGCAATCAAAGGCTTGAAAGGGCAGTTTGTTGGAGGCAACGAGTCCGTCTGGAGCTGTTATAACACGGATTTCATCATTAAAGTTCATCTCTAAATAGTTGGCAATCAGATCTCTGATTTCATCTTCATCATCAACAACCAAGATCCATTTTTTTAGCTGTCCCATGTTTTTCTCCCTAAATGTCATTTTGAGATAAAGTAGGCTTGTTTTGCAAAGAAAAAAAATTCAGTTTTTTCAAAAAAGTTCACTTTATAAAATCGATCTAAGTGATGAGCCATGTTTGGGTCCTTGGTATCAAGCTACAGATCAGGAGAAGAAGTGTAAAGAGGATTTGAAAATAGAGTGAAGAAGCGCTTAGGCATTTGTTTTTATTTCTCAATAAACTTTCTAAACTAAGGTCTAGAACAGAGGGAGTTTAAGAGGTTGTTTTTATTTTTATTAAACTTTTTCCACAGATACTTCATCTTCCTTGCGAGATGAAGATGTTGGGATTAAAATAAAATGAGATTTTTTCGGACCAAGGATGGGCAATGAAAAAAAGGCAGTGGTTCTTATTAATGGGAGGGGTTTTTGTTCTTCTCTGTTTGGGAGCTTATTTATCTGTAAAAAAGTTTTCTCATGTTCTTGTGGAAAAACAGCAAAAAGAGACTTTGTTTCAAGGAGAGCAGCAAGTCCAGTTAGCCCGCTTGTTGTTTGAGCGAGAAGTTTCTCTGATTGAAAAAAATCTCTTAGATCTTTTTTCAAAGACAAAACAGTACAAGTCTGTCGTTCAAAAATCTTCTTTGGAAGATGCTCTGTTAAAGTCAAGTGACTTTTTGGGTTTGATTCAATTTGAAAAATCTGCTGATGACTGGTTTCCTGTGCAGACCTACTTTAAAAATTCTTTGCAGAAAGAGAGGGCTTATTTTTTAAGTCATATTCAAGAAGTTTTGCCTTTCGCGATAAAACAAAAATCATTATTTTTTACTCGCATCCTGGATCGACAAGGGCAGCCTAAAATTGTTGTAATTAAAAAGATAAGAACTGAAGATGAAAGATCTGTTTTTATAGCAGGAGTCCTCCCTATTCAATATTTCTCCAGTATGAATACGGTAAGTAAAGGTCGAGAGAATAAATTGTATGTTTTAAACCACCAAGG
>RFKI01000256.1 GCA_003694355.1 Bdellovibrio sp. | reverse complement strand
GTCCTTGGTTTTGTCCAATTTAAAGGCTTTGCTCATGCGATCCAAGTCATTCGCGGCAAATTCGATGACCCCAATGACCCAGGAGAAATCTCTCACTTCCAAGCCTTATGCACTGCGCTATCTGCCACTGTGGGGCTTGGGAATATTGCCGGCGTTGGTGTGGCTGTTCACATGGGAGGCCCTGGAGCCGTTTTCTGGATGATTATAACAGGCCTTGTGGGCATGAGCACAAAATTTTCTGAATGCAGCCTCTCTCTCATGTATAGAAAGGTGGATGAACGCGGCATTGTTCATGGCGGCCCCATGTACTACATAGAAAGAGGACTGGGAGAAAAGTGGAAACCATTGGCAACCTTTTTTGCTTTTGCTGTTATTTGTGCTTCTTTTGGTGCTTCTAACATGTTCCAAACGAACCAAGTGGCTTCTATTCTTTCCACAAATTTCAATGTCCCCAAAGCCCTAACAGGACTGGTGCTAGCCATCCTTACAGCCATAGTCATTATTGGCGGCATTAAACGCATTGGGCAAGTTACTGGCTTCCTGGTTCCCTTTATGGGCGGTGTTTATGTCCTTGGGTCTTTACTTGTGATTTTCCTTAACTATGAAAAGATCCCTCAGCTTTTTGTTGATATTTTCACTCAAGCCTTTAGCGGAACAGCAGCCTTTGGAGGCTTCTCTGGCATTGCCGTAAAACAAGTGATTATCCAAGGGGTTCGAAGAGCCTGCTTTTCCAATGAAGCGGGCCTCGGCTCAGCTCCCATTGCCCATGCGGCAGCCTCCACAAAAGAGCCCATCCGCGAAGGGGTTGTGGCTTTACTAGAACCTTTTATCGACACTGTAGTCATCTGCACAATGACTGCTCTTGTAATTCTTATTGCTGGCCCGTGGACTCAGTTAAGAGGTGTGGAGCTAACAGCTGCGGCCTTTGACTCAAGTCTTCCCGGATTTGGCACCTTCTTTGTTTCCCTAGCGGTTCTTCTTTTTGCCTATTCTACGCTCTTAAGTTGGTCTTATTATGGAGAACAAGCTGTTCGCTACCTATGGCCCCATAAAGAAAAACACCTCCTCGTTTATAAATTGCTTTTCTGTGTCCTTGCCTTTGTCGGGGCCATTTGGAAACTGGGCCCTGTTTTATCCTTTTCTGACATCATGTTAGGTATAATGGTTGTACCTAACCTATTTTCTGTTCTCATGCTTTTACCTCGCCTCCGCAAAGAGTCTCAAAGATACTTTTTGAAGTTAAAAAATAAAGAATTTTAGCCCCCTCTCAAGGGCTCTTCCTGTGTGTGTAGGGCTGTTTAAATAAAAAAGAAGTCCTAGATGAAAATCTACCTCATTTATTCTCAAAGAGTCCATTGCGAGCCTCTTAATTTACAGATAAACTATTTTAAAACCACTAGAGATTTAAGGGGTCAGGTGTGAGTGCTGGAGGGGTAAAACAACTCAAAAAAGGAGAAATTCTTTTTAATGAAGGCGATCCTTCTGATGCCATGTATGTCATTAAATCAGGGCTTATTGCTATCACCAAAAGAAAAGGGAACGGAGAAGTTGAACTAGCCGAGTTAAAGGCTGGAGAAATGCTCGGTGAAATGGCCTTTTTTGACAATAAGCCACGAAGTGCGGGAGCTCGGGCCAAAACTCAAGCCACCGTTATTATCTTGCCTTTTAAAGCACTCCATGCCCAATTCCAAACGTTCCCCGAATGGCTAAAGGCCATGGTTAAAACCATTAATGCCCACCTCAGGGCTGCTAACCAAAGAATCAAAAACCTAGAACAGGCTCAATCTGAAGATGAAGAATTTTTTCCGCCTCAACTCATTACAACTCTTTGTGCCATTATTAGCCTTGTTGGATTTAAAAGTGGCAAAAAAGAAGAAGGGGGAGGGCTTGTCATCCCTCAATGGACTCTCAGAAACTACACCATTCAAATTTTTAAACAGCCAACCCATAAAATGCAAAGAATGATGGAAGTGCTTTCTTCCCTGGGCCTTATGAAGGTCGAAGACCTTGGAGAAGGCAAACAAAAAATCACTATCCTGGATCACGATAAACTCACTCAATTTGTTGATTGGTACAATGAACATCTCTTTAAAGAAGAGCGTAAACGAGTGGACATTGAAGAAAAAGAATTACCTGCTTTAAAAGCTCTTGTTCACTTTGGTAGAAAAGAAACTCCCGATGAAAAGGGCTTTGTAACCGTCTCTCTCACACATATTCAAGAAAATGCCGTTAAGGAACTTAGTCAGCCTTTCTCAGTCAATGATACAGACTCTCTTGCCCAAAAAGGGTTGGTCCAGGAAAAGCAATCCGGAGAAGGGGGTGTTTTAACTCAGAAATTTAACTTCAAAGACCTTGAAAGGCTTCTAGGTTTTTGGGAAATCGTACATACTTTAAGAAAAGTCAGATCTTAGAGGGTCCTAAAAAGAAAGAATTTGATATTGAGCCATCCATCCATCGATTTCTCCTTTCCGCCCTAAAAGGGGAAAAACTTGAGTTCTTCTTAAGGCTCCCTTCAGAAGACTGTCTTCCTCTTCCAGAATTTTATCAGGAGGTGTTGCAGGAGCCTCATTTTGTTCCTCTAATTGCGCAGGAACTACATAGATGACATATAAGCCCAGCAAAATACCCAAATAAAGACCGAGAGAAGCCCCTCTAGCTACATTTCTCAGGTTTTCCCCAGGCTTATCTGTAAAGGCCAAGCTAGCAACCCCAACAAGAGTGCCCGCAAGAGTGCCATAGGTGCAAGCCATTAAAAACTCTCTTTCTGGAGAAGCCTTCACGGGGCTCATAAAAGAGAAGGTTAAAACAAAAATCACAAAGAAGTGCAAACACTTAGATTTCATCATTTTAAGTTTTTCATAACCCTTTTCAAAGTCAAGTTTTTCCTTAAAGGGCCAAGATATCTTTAAAGACAAAAACTTTCTTTAAACGATTTACAAGACTTAAGTGAAGGCGGCAGCAAAGACCCTGCTCAAAATAATAAGCTAAAACATTTTTTAGTCTCTGCCTTTGAGACTGTCTTAATACAAAGTTGGAAAAATCTTTTTCCGTACCAATTGATTTAACCTCCACAAAAACTAGATCTTTTTGTGGAGAGACAAAAATCAGATCCACTTCCCCATATGGAGTTTTAATCCGATGTCCCATAAACTGATAGCCCTGACCAATAAAATGAAAAGCCACTATCTTTTCACATTCAAGCCCCCAGTCGATTGAGGTCTTGTATTTTTTAGCCCAAAAACTCTCGAACGCCTTTAAAGCTTTTTCGATGCTCTGGGCAGGGTCCCAGACGGGCAATGGCTGCTTGATGCTCTTTTGTACAATACCCTTTATGCTTTTGAAATCCATAACCAGGATACCTGTCTTCCAATTCACACATTTTTTGATCTCGAGCCACTTTAGCAACAATGGATGCCGCTGAAATGGGTGCAGCTCTCAAGTCTCCTTTAACCACAGTGGTCTGTTGAGTAACTGGCCAGTTCGGAATAGGTTGATTGCCGTCCACCAACACATGCACCTCTTCCTTTTTCCACGAATAAGCCTCTAAGAGTTGATGTAAAGCCCGGCTCATGGCAAGTAAAGCTGCCTGTAAGATATTTAACTCTTCAATTTCCTGAACGGTCGCCCAGGCAATTGAAGAAAAATGCTCTTCTTGAATTTCTTGAGCAAGAATCTCTCGCTTGTGAGGGGATAAAACTTTGGAGTCTGTATAGAG
>RFKI01000031.1 GCA_003694355.1 Bdellovibrio sp. | reverse complement strand
CCTCATAAGATCACAAAAAATTAATGATACTATAAATTTAAAAATGCACCTGTTTTTTGAGAAATATCTTATCCAAACTATACAATTCCGAATATCTGTATAAAAATCTCTTGTCCTTCACCAACCAACTAAACATGGGCAAAAGAGCATCCGCAGGTCTGGGCAAGGTTAAGGCAACAACGTATTCTCCTTAATACAGACTATTCACTCCCCATCCCTCCAGGAAAGGAGAGCTGCTGAGAGAAAGAGGACAAGACTTCCGAGCACTATGTAAGTTATGTTAAAGACTGAGTCTGTCACTGCGAGGCCCCTGAAGGACAGCTTAGCTATGAGGTCAGCCAAAACATAAAGAGGCGTTGCTATTCCTATGTACTGTACGGGTTTTGCCAAGAACTCCATAGGTATTACTATCCCACTAACGAGTATCATTGGTATGCTTATGATCAAGGAAGTGAGGAATGCCGTGCTAGTTCTTTTTACAAGTTGAGACAGGAACACGCCTATTGCCACGAATAATAATGGGGACAAGAAAAGGATCACAAATGCATTGAGTGGATTATCTATAGAAACGCTGAAAAAGAAAACACCAACAAACAAAAGTAGGGAAGTCTGGAGCAACAAAAGGGAGTAGTTGCTCACAAACTCAGCCAATGTTATGGACAGCGGTGAAAGGCCAGACCTCTTTATGCGCATATACGCCCCTTGATCCCTCATTTTTATTTTTATAAGCATGGGCAGTAAGATAGCTCCAAGAGACATCGTTATCCCTACAAGGTTTGGGAAATTAACAGTTGTCATGGTATAATGCTCAAAGACCCCGGTACTGTTAACAGAAGGCGGAAGTAAATCTTTTGGTTTCTTTCCAGTAAAATCCTCAATAGTGGTGAGAAGCTCATCTATGAGCTGCTTTACATCTTCAGATTCAGAAACAAGGATTCCTGATTCTTTATAAAGCTCATCCAACCTCGTTATTGATGCTGAAACTTTGCCCTTCATCACAGATATTTCAGAGAGCAAGCTACCTATCTTGTCTGCTGAATTCTTCCTAAACGCAGTTAAGTCGTGCTTGGCATTAAGCAAATCCGTCCTGGCACTAACTATCTCTTCTTCCATCAAAGCAAAATCTATTGATTGCAAGTTGGCCCTGGCAGCCAATAGTTCCTGCTTTGAGTTCTCTATGTCATACCTTACAGAAGTTAGTAGAGCATCAATATTTAAGAGGTAAGACCTTGCTAGACTTGAGATATTCTCATTTTTAGCAAGAGCAACATAATTGAGAACGTTATCTATGTTAGCTTCATATGTATTGAGCTTTGTTATAGATGAGTCTATCTTTGTAACTGCCTGGTCCCTTTCCATTCTCTTTACATCAACATAGTTGTAGAGGCTACCCAACTTATTATAATAAGTATCTATTTTAGCAACTGCATCGTCAATACTCGATAAGCTATTATTGTAATCCTTAAGCTCCTGTTCGTGTTTATTCAAACTTGAAAGTGTCTCCTCAAGCTCAGCCTTAGCATCAAGCATCTCAGCCCTTAGAGCCTTCAACTTCACTAAAGCAATATCCATCTGCTCCCTTCTTTTCTTTGCCTCAACCAACTTTATGGATAGTTTCCTCTGCGTAGAGAGCAAGCTCTTACCAGATTGCAACATCTCCTTGTTAATGACATTGTCCAACTCTATCAAGAGAGCGGTTACAATGGGCTTTTTCGTTGAATCAAAGAGAACATCAAAGGACTTGGATCCATCTTCATTATAGTTGCTACTTATGCCCATTATTACTCTCTTGTCTTTTATTGCATTGACCATCTCATCCTTACTGCCAAAATCCAAAATCTCTAGATTGGGCTGTTCTTTAAGTGCGCTGAACAAAGCATCGTTTCCAAAAACCCCGACCTTGAACACATTATCAGAAGGAAGAGTTAATGCTATGCCAAACAAGAGTATAACGAGCAAAGGATACAGTATAAGAAGGGCTGGCGTAGAACTCTGCTTTAAGGCAAAACTTATATGTCCTCTAATTAAGCTTAAGATCCTCATACTT
>RFKI01000255.1 GCA_003694355.1 Bdellovibrio sp. | reverse complement strand
GGTCTAAGCATGGGAGAAAGCTGTGAGCTCATGGCTCAAGAGTGGAAAATCCCCCGGGAAGAGCAAGATCAATTAGCTCTGGAAAGCCATAAAAAAGCCGCTGCAGCCTATGAAGAGGGATTTTATAAAGACCTTCTCTATCCCTTTAAAGGATTGTCCCAAGACAATAATGTTCGTCCAGACACTTCTTTGGAGAAAATGGCCAAACTAAAACCAGTTTTTGAACGTTCTGAAAAAGGCACTCTCACGGCAGCTAATAGCTCGCCTCTCACTGATGGCGCTGCTTGTGTTTTATTAGCCTCAGAATCTTGGGCCCAGGAACACCATCTCCCCATTCAGGCCTACCTAACTCACTGTGAAGTGGCTGCTGTGGACTTCATTCATGAAGAAGGGTTGCTCATGGCTCCAGCCTATGCTGTCCCCCGCATGCTTCAAAAAGCAGGCCTTCAACTTCAAGACTTTGACTTTTACGAAATCCATGAAGCTTTTGCTGCTCAAGTGCTTTGCACGCTCAAAGCTTGGGAATCAGAGTCCTTCTGCAAAAACAAGTTAGGCTTGGATCGTCCCTTGGGCTCCATTGACCGCAACAAGCTCAATGTTAAAGGTGGCAGTGTTGCTTTAGGTCACCCTTTTGCGGCCACAGGAGCTCGCATTATTGCTGGTCTTGCCAAGCTTCTATCCCAAAAGAAAGGAGCCAGAGGACTGATTTCTATTTGTACAGGAGGAGGCATGGGCGTTACAGCCATCCTCGAGTCGCCCCAATAAAAATAAGATGTGTATTTGACTTATTTTTTTCGTGCGTAACGACGACGGAAACGCTCGGCCCGCCCTTCTGTATCCACGATTCTTTGTTTGCCTGTATAAAAAGGGTGAGACTGACTAGAAATATCAAACTTAACAACAGGATACTCTTTGCCGTCTTTCCACTCTTCCTTTTCCTTGGGGTTCAAAGTTGAAGTGGTTAAAATGGCAAAGCCACAAGAAACATCTTTAAAGATCACTTTCCTAGTTTCTGGATGTATGCCTTTTTTCATAAGCCTTTCCCTTGGTTAACGAAAAAAGAAAGCTACCACCAATCAGCGTCAAACGCAAATACTTTATGCGTCACGCAAACTAAGCCTGAAAGAAGTGAAATGATGGAAATTTTTCCTGGTCTTTCTTCGGAGCCACTTCAAAAAGAGCGATAACCTCTGTGCGAACCCCTTGAGCCACGTTAAAAACAACAAGATCTGAGTTTTCAACAATTTGATGGAGACCGCGCCCCGCGCCCCCTTTATTTGCATTTAAAGAACCGGCCCGCCCTGTATAACAGCTTTCTAGGTAATTAAAAATCGTTTCTCCATCCAGGCGCCCAAAAGGATCTTCCACAGACACTGCCATAAGAACACCATCACAGGCATACCGCAGACGTCCCCTCTCTTTTTCTTCCAAGACCACCACATTTTTTCGGTCTAGTGCATTGTACTTTGATCTTCCCTGCTCATCCACGGGTGCATCATAGATGGCATTCATTAAAAGCTCTTCTAAAACAATGGAACAAGCTCCTCGAATGGAGGACCGCATTCCCACACTTTTAAAATACTCCATCACCTGGTTATTCAGGTCCATGCGCTCATCAGATCGAGTTATGGGGAGCTCATGAACATCCACTCCCCAGGTTAAATATTTTTCCAATCCAAAAATATCCTGAGAAGAAAGCTTTACAATAGTCGTAATGATATTTTTAATTGTAAAAGTGCGATCATTTTCCTTAGTGGAAATCACGTTTGGCATAAAAGGAAGCTGCTTCAAAGCTGGGAGAGCTTGTTTCACACTTTCCGAAGTCACAAAAACAAACTTAGCCTGAGGTTGTTTTCTGTAAATAAGCTCTGCTTTATCCAGTACTTCTTTCTTTAAAAAAACAATGTCATAATTTTTCTCTGAAAGAAGTCCTTCTAATTGCTCGGGTTGCGGGGCCACATCCAGTTGAGCTCCCGTCCCCCCCATAGCCATCTTTGCAATCACTTGTTTCTTCTTTTCTGACTCACACAATAACACACGCACATCTTTCATGGCCTTTTCTGTTTTATATAAAGACGTGATGGGCTCCAGCAAAGTAATAACATCATCCACTTTGGACAAGCTATCCAGCACTTTACCCTTTTTATCACGATCTTTTTCTATTTCTGCCAAACTATTTAAAGACACTCTCAATGGCACCAAATGATCTTTAAAGAGCTCTTCCAACTTTTGAAAAGTGATTTCCCGAGAGCTATAAAGTTCCTCAATTTTCTTATGACTCGCCACCAGTTCAGCATTTTTTAGTTCCAGTTTTTTATGAGACTTTATAAGGTCCTCTGTTTTTTTCTGCAAATCAAGAGTTCGTTCAGCCACCTTTTCTTCCAATTGCAGGTTAATAGCTTCCAGTTCCATCTTGGTTTGATTCAGCTCACTCATTGTTTTCTCAAGAACTTTGGCTTTTTGATTGGTCAAGCGCAATTTGTCCATCAAAATAGTGGTATAAATACGGTACAAAATATGCTGAACCTTATCCTTTTCTTTTTCTCCAGCCCCTGTCCTCAAAAACTCTTTGCTATCAATACTGTAAACCTCGACGGGAGACGAAGCCACAATGCTAGCCACGCAAGGTTTTCCAGAAATCACACTCATTTCTCCAATTAAATCACCAGGACGTGACAGCCTGGCCACAAAACCTCCATCCACAAGGACATCCACGCTTCCAGACACCAGAAAATATAAATTTTGATTCAAAGCCCCTTGTCTTAAGATTTCATCTCCTGGCTGAAAACGAACCAGCTTTGTAACTTTTTTGAGGTGATTCAACAAATCCTCAGGAAACTCATCAAAGGAACTGAGCTCCTCTATAGAAATAGGGTCTTCTAGTTTTTTTGCTGCTTCGCTCATACTAGAAACTTCGGTCTTTTTAAGATGTTATTTCATTTTTTTCTTTGAAATTTGGACCTTTGACTAAGACTGACCTCAACTATAGTTGGAGAATTCTTTTTTTACGTTTCTTGAAGGAAAATTCATCATAAAATGAACAAAAATTAAAAGTGAAACACCCATGAGCAAAAATACCAAAAACCACACCCAGGAAATCATCAGCAAGATCAAAATGTCTGAACTTCAGAAGGTCAAGTTGGCTGTTACAGACATTGATGGCGTTCTTAGAGGCAAATACATTCACAAAAATAAATTTCTAAGCGTCATAAAAAATGGAATGGGCTTTTGCAATGTGGTCTTTGGCTGGGACTGTGCTGATGTTTGTTATGAAAACAGTCAGTACACAGGATGGCACACAGGATACCCGGATGCTCAAGTAAAACTAGATATTCATTCCTATCGTGAAATTCCTTGGGAGAACAATTTACCTTTTTTTCTGGGAGAATTTGAAACAGATGACGGCTATCCGTTAAGTATTTGCCCCCGCCAACTCCTTAAGAAAATCATCAACCTTGCTCTAAAACTGGGTTTTAAAGCCAAGTTTGGCTTGGAGTTTGAGTGGTTCAATTTCAAAGAATCTCCAGAATCTCTCCATGAAAAAGAATTCACAAAACTGACCCCTCTCACTCCAGGAATGTTTGGATACTCCATCTTAAGGGCTGGATACAACCGAGAGTTTTTTACAGCTTTGATGGATGAGCTCAATGCCTTTGATGTCCCTCTGGAAGGACTACACACGGAAACCGGGCCAGGAGTTTATGAAGCCGCTATAGCAGTTGCAGATCCTCTCACTGCTGCAGACAGAGGCATTTTATTTAAAACCTCCACAAAAGAAATTGCTTATCGCTTCGGTATTGTACCCAGTTTTATGGCCAAATGGAATGCCTCTCTTCCTGGATGCAGTGGACACATCCATCAAAGCCTTTGGGACAAAAAAGAGGAAAAAAACCTGTTTCACGACAGCAAAGACGAACACTCCATGAGCCCTCTTTTTAAAAATTACTTAGCGGGACAAATGTTCTGTCTTCCAGAAATTCTTCCCATGTTTGCTCCCACAGTGAACAGTTATAAACGCTTGGTCGAAGGCCTCTGGGCACCGACCCGCATCACATGGGCCTGTGAAAATAGAACAGCTGCCTTCAGAGTCATTCCAGGTTCTTCTAAATCCACTCGCCTGGAAACTCGTGTGGCTGGCGCTGATATCAACCCTTATTTGGCCATTGCTGCCGCTTTAGCCAGTGGACTTTATGGAATCCAAAATAAATTAGAGTTAACAACACCCCCCGTTCAAGGAAATGCCTACAAACACCCCCATGCAACAAAGCTCCCTCAAAACCTTTTTGCCGCCACCATGGCCATGGATAAATCTCAAGTGGCTCGCGAGCTTTTTGGAGATGAATTTGTGGACCACTTTGTGGCTTCTAGACTTTGGGAATGGGAAAAGTTTCAGGAAGCTGTTACGGATTGGGAGCTTAAAAGATATTTTGAAATTATCTAAAGAACTTTCTGAGGAGGTTTTTCAGTGTCCACAAAGGCCTACTTTTCTTTTCCTACAAATATTTATTATGGCGCTCACACCTACTTAAACAGCCTCACAGATCTTTCTCTTCGAGGCCATCAAAGACCTCTTCTAGTAACAAACAAAGAACTCCTCCAACAAAACTTTATAAAAACTTATCTCCAAAAGTCCAAAGACGAAAATCTCCGCATAGAAACTTTTCTCGTTTCCTCTGATCCTACAAAAACACAAGTGGATCAAGGCGCTACCGTTTATAAAAAGCATAAGGGTGATTGCATCATTGCTTTGGGGGGAGGCTCCGCAATGGACGCCGCTAAAGCCATTGCCTTAAAAGTAAACCATAAAGAAGATCTTTTTGAATATGAAGACGGCCTCCCTAACCCACCACCCATTGATGCAAAAAAAATCCCTTATTTAATAGCTCTTCCAACAACTTCAGGAACAGGGAGTGAAGTGGGACGCAGTGCTGTTATTTCAGATGATAAAACCAAACGGAAAGTTGTGGTCTTTTCGCCCCACTTACTGCCTCGAGCTGTTTATCTGGACCCTCTTCTCACCTTAAACCTCCCTCCAGCTCTTACGGCACAAACAGGGTTCGATGCGCTCACACATCTTATAGAGGCTTTTTTGGCAAAAGGTTTCCATCCACTATGTGATGCCATCGCTCTAGAGGGATTTCGAATGATTGCTGAAAATTTAGGAAAATGTTATCTCTTTTCAAAGCACCCTCAAGAAACTGAAGACCAACTTTATGCTCGTGGACAAATGATGATTGCCGCCTCCATGGGAGCCATTGCTTTTCAAAAAGGCTTAGGTGTCACACATTCCTGTGCCCACGCCTTATCAACAGTCTATCACTTACCACACGGTTTAGCTAATGCCATTATGCTCCCCTTTTGCCTGCAATTTAACAAAACCGTTTCTTACTTACGCCTATCTCAGTTAGCTCAGCATGGAATAACTTCTATTCAAACAGCCGATAAGTTTATCCCCTGGATTGAAGAGCTGAAAAAGGCTCTGGGTCTTCCACAAAGTTTAAAAGAAGCAGGCCTCGTCCCTGACAAACTGGAAACCTTGATCAAGGTGGCCATAAAAGACGGGTGTCACCAAACCAACCCTCGCCCTGTCCAAGAAGAAGATTTCAGACAAATTTTTAAAAAGGCTTTTGAGATAAACCCATGAAAATATTAAAAATCGGC
>RFKI01000254.1 GCA_003694355.1 Bdellovibrio sp. | reverse complement strand
GCCCAAGGGTCTCCTCAGTGAAAAGACTAAAAGATATTTTGAATATTTTAGATGGGAAGTATCCATTAGAGCGCTTTGAAAGAGATCGCCTTATTTCTTATGGTTTGAATATTACAAGAGAGCAGATTTATAGTGAAGATATTTTGGTTTCTTTAGAAAAAGAAGCTTTTTTAGTCAAATTGTTTCAGAGGCGTTTTTCAGGAGAACCAATAGCCTATATCACAGGTCAACAGTTTTTCTATAAGAATCCTTTTATCATCACTTCAAAGGTGTTAATTCCCCGCCCAGAAACAGAAGGACTTGTGGAATTAGCTTTAGAAACAGTGAAAAATGCGAAAAAAATAGTGGATATTGGAACAGGAAGTGGATGTATAGGATTAAGTTTAGTTAAGGAGATTCCAAGAGCTCATCTTTTGGCTATAGATATTAGTGAAGAGGCTTTATTGGTGGCTAAGGAGAATGCAAAGCGCCTGGGTGTATCAGATCGAGTGTGGTTTTTTAAAGAAAATGCAGAAGATTTTTTGAGAAAACACCCAGAAGAAAAAGGTCAGTGGGAAGTTGTGGTCTCCAACCCTCCCTATTTAAAAAAGGAAGATCCTTTCATAGAAGATTCGGTTTTGCAATATGAACCTCATGAAGCTCTTTTTGCTCCCGAAGAAGGGCTCTATTTTTTAAAAAAGTTTTTCCTATTGGCCTTGGAGTTATTGAGTCCAGTCGGGTGGGGTTTTTTTGAAATAGGAGCTGATCAGGCCGAATCAATGCTTCAATATTGCCAAGGTTTTCTTGAAAAGAGTCAGGTTTCTGTTAAAAGAGATCTTGCTGGCAGAAACCGATATCTTCTTTTTAGAAAAGATGGAATAAAATGATGGAAAGAATTCGTGTTAAGGGGGGGACTCCTTTAAAGGGAAAGGTGGCGGTGAGTGGAGCCAAGAACTCCTGTCTTCCCCTTTTGTTCTCTTCTCTTTTAGCAGAAGGGGAGCATGTTTTTTATAATGTTCCTCGTTTAAGGGATGTGGATTCTGCCTGCCTGCTATTGGAGTCTCTGGGTTGTCAAACTTTTCGAGAAAATGAAGTGTTAAAGGTGCGGGTGCCATCTCATTTAAAGGTTTTAGCCGAATATGATTTGGTTCGAAAAATGAGAGCCAGTATTTTATGTTTGGGACCTTTATTGGCCCGTTTTGGAGAGGCCCAAGTGAGTATGCCGGGAGGATGCGCCATTGGAAGTCGTCCCATAGGACTTCATCTGGACGCCTTGGAGAGCATGGGTGCTCAAATTGAAATTAAAAAAGGATATGTTTGTGCCAAGGGAGAGCATCTGCATGGCGAAAAATTTCTTTTTGAAAAGGTCAGTGTGGGCGGAACTGAAAATATTATGATGGCAGCCACTCTCGTGGAGGGTATAACAATCTTGGAAAATGCGGCTAAAGAGCCTGAGATTGTGGATTTAGCAGAATACCTTAAAAAAATGGGGGCAAAGATTTCAGGAGCTGGGACGAGCACCATTGTAATAGAAGGAGTTAATAAGTTGACCCCTTCAGAGCACCGTGTAATTCCTGATCGCATTGAAGCAGGAACTCTTTTAATTGCTGGGGCTATCACGGGGGGGGAAGTTCAGGTTTTAAATTGTGTTCCAGAACATATAAGATCGTTGTTGGATAAGCTAGAAGAAAGTGGATTTGAGCTTTTTGAAGAAACACAAAGTGTGAGTATTGTGTCTCCTTCTGAGTGGAGGCCCGTTGATATCACTACAGAACCCTATCCTGGCTTTCCCACAGATCTTCAGGCCCAGTTTATGGCTTTAATGACTCAAGCGGAGGGGACCTCTGTTATTACTGAGAATGTTTTTGAAAACCGATTTATGCATGTACAGGAATTGGTTCGTTTGGGAGCTGATATTACTCCTAAGGGTCGTGTTGCTGTTGTAAGAGGCAAGAAAGGAGGCTTGGTGGGTGCTCCAGTGATGGCCACCGACTTAAGAGCCAGTGCCTCTTTGGTTTTGGCAGGGCTTGTGGCCTCAGATGAAACCGTCATTAACAGGATTTATCATTTAGATAGAGGTTATGAGCAGCTGGAGAACAAATTGAGCCTTTTAGGCGCGCAAGTTAAAAGAGAGAGTTACTGAACTCCTAAAAGGGCCATTTGAAGATCTAGGCTTTGATCTCTTTTAATCAATTGATCTGTTTTATCGTAGTTAACCATTAAAATTAGGCGTTCTTGGTCAAAAGAAGCCAATACATGGCTGTTTAAGAAGTTCAGCGAAGGTCTTTGTGGAGAAAGTTGGTTCATTTCCTTAAGATAAAAGGCCGTTTGGATTTCCTTAGGCACACTTTTTAAAAGGAGCTCCCTTTTTTCCTGAATACTGGGAACCTTTTCTGAAAGGAGTGCAATGAGGTTTTTACTGTTCCAAGTGACAGAAACTACAGTATTTTGTTTATAGGAAAAGACCTTTAGATGGCATGGGAGTTTGACTTGAACAAGAACGGTGTAACAGAAACCATTTTGCTCATTGTAAATAATATAAGCTCCAGTTCCGTCATAAAGAAGGGACTCCTGCAAGTTCTTCATTTCTTGAGATCGAATTTCAAAGTCGATACTGCGACTGCGGTAGAAAGTTTGAGGATCTGTTTTTTTTGTAGAGGAAAACGCGGCTGGATTATCAGCCCAACAAAAGGAGTTCACAAAAAATAGGCATATTAAAGTCATAAATGCTTTCATAATCCTCACAATCCACCCCCTGTGCTGGATCTAATATACCAGCTCTTTAGGGTTTGGTAAATGCACGTTTTTACAGAGCAAATAACGTTCCGTATAAGATGTAAAAAATAAGGAGAAGAACTTTAGTTCTTTTCTTTTTTGTTTATTTTATGTGCTTTTTTTGAAAAAAATACATTAAATAAAGCGTCAAAAGGGGAAGGGGAAAGCCTTTGGGTCTCTCAAAATTTTGAAATGTAAGTTTCTATTATGAACCAGGCTTTCCTTTAGAAGTTTTTCGCAAAATTTCCTTAAAAATACTTTTATTTCAGGAGGTCTGGGTTCAAGGCTCAAAGGTTTATCATTGTTTAAGAGATAAGGTAAGATGAAATTATGAGTCAAAATAAATGGTTAATTCGAGACCTTGAGGGGCTAATACATGGGCCTTTCTCCACAAGGGAAGTTGTCCGAAAGATCCAAAATGGGGATTTTTCGGGAGAGGAAATGATATCCCTTTTCCCGGGGGGACAGTGGAAATCTCTTTCTCAGGAAGAATCTTTTTATGATGTGCTTCTGGATCAACTCTCAGGGTCTTCTCTTGATGAAAATGAAGTCTTAGAAAATTCGACTAAATTTGTTGAAGAGTCAGACCAATTAAATCATGAAGCTGAAGGTTTTGAAAGTAAGAAGGATGATCAAAAGAGTGATTTTCATCAGAAAGATCCAAATTTTACTAATCCAGGTTCGATTCTGACTTCAGGAGAAGAACCTCAGGAATCAATAAAATCTCAGGATCTCCAGGATGAAGCAGAAAAAGTTGGGGAGGAGGTCTCAAGGTCAACTGCTGCCAGCACTTTAGAAGATATCGAGCTAAAAAAGGTTAGCCAGATTGTCAGAAATAAAAAAATCCTCAGGGGCGGTGGTATTGTGTTGTTGAGTTTTGTGATGGTTTTGGGAATGTTTTTATTTTTAACGCCCTCTCCAGAAGAGAATTATATTGTTTTGTTAGCGCCAGAAGCTTCTACAGCTCATTGGTCTCAGAAGCAGAAAAAAAACCTTATGGGAAGGGCTTTGGCTTTTTTTGAAAGAGATAGCATTGAAGGCTACTTGCAGGCCGAAAACTCTTTAGTGCATTTGTTGGAGGGAGATCCACAAAACAAACAAGCTTTTTCCTTGCTGTGTGTCTCTTATTATCATCTTTGGCCTTTCACAAAGCAGGATGAAAAAAGTTTTGGGGTTATAAATAAGGTTATGAAGAGGATTGGCTCTCTTGATGCTGGTGGGGTTGATAGTTCTGTGTGTCGTATTTCTTATTATTTAATTAAGAGTCAATTCAAACAAGCAAGTCGAGTGGTAGATAGTGTTTTGGAACAATATAGTTTTGAGCAAACTCCTCCCGTTTTGATTTACTATTTTAAATCTTTATCTCTATTTAAACAAAAGGACTATATTGCAGCAAAAGGTTATGCCTCTTCAGCAAAAAAGCTTTGGCCAGAATGGTTAAGGCTTTATGTTTTAGAAGCCTTAGCAGCAGAGAAAAGTGAGGATCAGGCTTTTGCTGCCAAACAATATGCTTTTATTTTAAAGAAAAACCCTCATCATAAGGAGGCTTGGATTCGTTTGGGGAACTTGGAGGTGATGCATTATCGACATTTTCAAAGGGGGGAGTCTTATTTATCAGCCGCTCTTAAACTGGAGGGACGAGTTTCTCCATCTTTAGAGGCCATGGCCTATAAAGCTTTAGCCGTTTCTTATGAAAGTCGGGGATATTATAAAAAGGCTCTCAAACTAGCTAAAAAGTGTTACAAAGCTCAGCCCACTTCCGCCTCTTGTAAACAAATTATCTTAAAGTATGGAGGCAAAAAAGAGCTTTTAGAAACTAAAGTTCGTGATCAACAGTACTTGGCAGAAGGGGATCGGTTTCGTCGGGCTGGCGACTGTGAGACCGCACAAGCTCATTATAAAACGGCTTATAATTTGAATCATAAGAATGCTATAGCTGCTTTTCGGGCAGCTGAATGCTTATGGGAACTTAATCTCAGCGTTGAAGCCATCAAGTGGCTCAATAAAGCCATTCAATCAGATTATAAATTTATTTCTGCTTATGTGTTATTGGCTGACTATTATTCTAGACGATTTAATTTTGATGCAGCTGCTCAGGTTTTAAAGAAAGCCTATAGTATTTCTCCTAAAAATTATGAAATTTATAAGGGATTTGCTCTGGTGGAGTTAAGGCGTCATTTTCCTCAAGGGGCATTAAGTTATATTAACAAAGCCTTGGCTCTTTATCCTTCAGATATTGACTCTCAAGTTCTTAAGGCAAAAATCTTATGGAAGCTTAAGAAATATCCTGAAGCTTATGCTCTCATAGCAAAAGTTGTGGAACTAGATCCTAGTAACAGACAAGCTCAAAGTCTTTATGTAAAAATCGTCAATGACATTCAAGGGGTGGAATTGGCTTTAGAATATTTAACAAAACTCATCCGATCCTATCCCTCTATTATTGATTATCAAATTTTAAAAGGGGAACTTCTTCTCCAAGAGGATCGTCTCAAGGAAGCCGAAGAAACATTTCTGACTTTGGCTAATTTACAAGAAAAGCCCAAAAGGGTTTATATGGATTTGGCAGAAACATATATCAAGATGAAAAAACCTCAGAAAGCTTTATATTACTATATTAAAGCGGCCTCAGCAGACCCAGCAGACCCTAAGCCATTGTTTAAGCTGGGAGTTTTATATCTAGACTTGAATCAGCCAGGAAAAGCTAAAAACTACTTTTTGAAAGTAAAGATGATTAATCGGAGGTATCCCCTTGTTAACTTTTATTTAGGGAAAGCGGCTTTACAGATGCAATCCCTAAATGAAGCTCTTGAGTATTCAAAAGAAGAATCAGCCCTAAATCCCGACTTGGCAGACTCTTATCTTTTATCTGCTGAAATTTACTATAAAATGAGGCGATATCAACTTTGTGCAAGGGAGTATCAAAGAGCTGTTAAACTCAGACCTTTGAGCGCAGATATTTATGTAAAAATGGCTCGATGTTATCGTTTGTCCGGTCAAATAGATGCTGCTATAGATATTTTAGGTCAAGCTCAGGCTAAAGAATCGGGATATCCAGATATTTATAGAGAATTAGGAGATGTTCTGAAACAAAAAGGAGAGAGTTCAAAGGCCATAGAGGCCTATCAAAAATATTTACAATTGGCTCCTGCAGCCATTGACCGTGCTAGTGTGGAACAATCTATAAGATCTTTAGGGGGAGGAATATGAAGACTTTAGGACACTTACATATAAAAATAAAAAATTCTTCAGCAGGTCTTCTTGCTTTTTTATTTCGTTTATTTTCTGGTGGAGTTCTTGCTCTAACAATAGCTCTTGCGGGAGAGGAAATATTTGCTTATGGTAGCTTCTCTTTTTCTTTTGTTTGGGTGAGCGTGTTGTTATCTTTTTTAAGGGTCTCTCGATCTTGGAATTTTTTTGGAATTTTTATTTTTGACTTGATTTGTGTTCTTGTGGGAATGCTTTTAAGAATGTATATACTCATAGCACCAGGAGCTTGAAACTTGATAGATTTAAAGAAGCTAGAAAAAGATTCTTCCTTTCTGGAAAGTTATCGAAAAGATGTTTTTGATAGAGGAGAAGACCCTCAACTTGTGGATGATCTTCTCTTTTTAAATGAACAACGTAAAAAAGCATTGCAAAAATTTGAAGAAATAAGGGCACAGCAAAAGAAAACCAGTCAGGAAGTTGCTGTAATGAAAAGAAAGGGAGAAGATGTGGACTCTCTCCTTCAAGAAATGAAGGCTTTAAGTGATCAGGTGAAGGAGTTAGAATCAGCTGTTCAGCAAGCAGAAGAAAAGTTAAGAGCTCATTGGTTATGTCTTCCTAATAGATTGTTGCCAGATGTGCCTAGAGGGTCTTCGGAGGAAGAGAATAAAGAAATTAGAAAATGGGGGGATCCGTCAAACTTTTCTTTTGAACCCAAAGACCACGTAAAAATAGGAGAAGCATTAGGTATTTTAGATTTTGAAAAAGCTTCAAAGATTAGTGGAGCCCGGTTTAGTGTCTTACTAAGAGAGGGTGCGCGTTTGGAAAGGGCTTTGATTCAGTTCATGATGGATGTACATTCCAGAGAACATGGTTATCAAGAGACCATTCCTCCATTTATTGTCAATAGTCAGAGTTTAGTTGGAACCGCTCAGTTTCCGAAATTCAAAGAGGATGTTTTTGGACTTTCTGGAACTGATTATTATTTAATTCCAACTGCGGAAGTGCCCGTAACCAATTATTTTTCTCAAAATATTTTAAGTGAAAAAGAGTTGCCAGTTCGTTTTGTGGCCTATTCTCCTTGCTTTCGTTCTGAGGCTGGAAGTCATGGAAGAGATACGAAAGGCCTTATTCGACAACATCAATTTAATAAGGTGGAGTTGGTTCAGTTTGTCAGGCCAGAAGAGTCAGAAGCGGCTTTAGAAAAGTTAACTTCTCATGCTGAAAAGATTTTACAACTTTTAGAGCTGCCATATCGAGTGGTGGCTCTTTGTTCTGGAGATATAGGGTTTGCTTCTATGAAGACCTATGACCTTGAAGTATGGGTTCCTAGTCAGAAAAGGTATCGAGAAATTAGTTCCTGTTCGAATTTTGGAGATTTTCAGGCACGAAGAGCTAATATCCGATTCCGGGATGGACAGAAAAAAATACATTTTGTTCATACTTTAAATGGATCTGGTTTAGCCGTAGGCAGAACATGGCTGGCTATTTTGGAAAACTATCAAAATGAGAATGGAAGTGTAAGTATTCCGAAAGTCTTGCAGCCTTACATGGGTGGTCAGAAGGAAATAAAGAAAATTACTGTTTAACTTTTTTTATTTTTCCTTCTTCAACAACTAAACTTATAAGAGGACGTTGAATCTCTCTGTTTGGAAGAGTAAAAAGAGTGCCTGTAGACCCCTTAAAATTTTTTAGTTTAAAGAGAGCCTGTTTAATATCTGATCGAGTTCGATAACCTTCGCTAATGAGCTGCCTTAAAATAAGGCCAGCATCATAAGCTTGTGATTCAAAGATTCCGGGTTCTAGTTGGAAAATTTGGTGAAATAACCTGTAGAAATTTGAATTTTTAAATGAAGAATCATTTTCTAAAAAGGAGTCAACAAATAGAGCTCCTTCTACATATTGCCCTCCTCTTTTTAAAAGAGAGGGACTGTTCCATAAGTTGGTGCCAAGAAGTCGCACCCCTTTTACATCTTGAACAGCAAGCATGGCAGCAATTTGAGCGGATGCTTTTGTGCTATCAGGGATAAAGATAGCTTCAAAGTCTACAATGGGTGGGAGAATAGAGTCTTTTCTTCTTCTGATTTTTAATTTTTTTTCTTTCAAAAGAAGCTCTTTAAATCGTAGCTTATATTCATCTTGACGGTCTTCTAAGTAGAAAGTACCAACCAATCGTTGAACATAACCCCTAAAGTCTCTTTCTTTGGGGTTATAAGGTTGTGCTGCAGTAATTTGCCCACCTTTTGAGAGCACAGCATCCCAGAACAGATTAGCATACTCTACCCCATAGGAGTCATTGGGGTAAAGGATGGCAAATCGGGAAAGATGAAGTTGATCCATGACATAATGAACAAGGTATTTGACTTGTGCTGAGCTTGTAAGGGCATTTCTAAAAACATATTCTCCGATATCTGTAAGTCCTGATTTTTGAGAAAGAGCAATGGTTGGAACGCCAAGTTCATTAGCTTTAGAGGCGACAGCAACAGAGGTTTTACTGAGAAGACTTCCAACAATGGCAATAACGTGATTTTCCACAATGAGCTTTTCTACGGCTCTTCTTGCTACATCAGGATTTCCTTCACTATCAATAACAGCTAAATTGAAACCAGAAGGGGGAGAATTAAAAAGTCCAAGACCCAATTGAAGTCCGTGAAGTGCTCTATAACCCACCTTTGCATAACGGCCAGAAAGAGGTAAAATGGCGCCAATGGTTCTAGGATTAACTTGTTTTCGAGCATTAATTTGCTTTAAATAGTCTTTGGCCTGCTCAATGAGCTTGGAGTTTTGTGAAAGTTCTGTAACCTGCTCAAAATTTTCATAGGCTTCATCATAATCGCGTTCTTCAAAGGCCTTTTCTCCAATTTTAAATAATGCAACGGCCCTTAGAAAAGAAAACTCTCGTTGATGGGCAACAATGTCTATTTCCTCTGGAGAAAGTTGGGTTTTAACAAAACTAAAAGATTTAAGTTTAAAGTGGGATTGTTCTTCCTTCGAAGGGGCATTCTGTGAAAGATAAATTAATTCTTTCAAGGTGGGAAGGCTGTCACCTATTTGACTCAGTATTTTGTATTTCAAAAGATGAAGCTGATAGCTGGTTTTTGGAAGGGGGTCAGCTTTTAAAGCTCGGTTTACAAGGCTTAAAGATTCCTCTTGACGTCCTAAGAAATAGAGAGATTGGGCAGCTCTTAGCATGGCATAAGTAATACGAGGGCTAGAAAATTCTGATTGAACCACGGCAATATAAGATTTGTAGGCTTTCTGATAGTTTCTTCGTTTAAAGTAAATATCTCCTTTCATAATATAAGCATCATCAGCAATGTCATAATCTTTGTATTTTGAAATAATTTGATTCAGTTGAAAAAGAGCTTTTTCTTCTGCGCCAGCAGCTAAGTCAATTTCTATGCTATTCATAAGAAGTTTGAGGTTGGGGGGTGAGGCCTGGGGAGGTCTCTTTCTTTGAAATGTTGTACAGGAGGAGAAAAAAAGTAAAAAAACCAAGGTTATAAAGGACTTCATTTTCGTGACCTAAGAACTTCGTCTAATTTTTTATTATACTCTTTTACAAGAGGAGTGTCTTTACTTAAGTGAGATAATTTTTTCAGAATTTCTTTTTGTTCTGGAGTTAATTCTTTAGGAACATCAATGATGACACGAACAAGCATATCTCCTGTGGGGTGCTTGCCCAATGCAGGAAATCCTTTTCCTTTCAGGCGAAACACCTGTTTGGGTTGAGTTCCTGGAGGAATTTTCAACTTTGCTTTTCCCGTTAAGGTGGGAATAGTGACCTCTGTTCCTAAAATGGCATCCACGAAAGAAAGAGGAAGGTCCATGGTTACATTATTTCCAGAACGTTTAAAAAGGGGATGTTTAAGTAGGTGGATGACCACATAAAGGTCTCCGGGGGGGCCATTATGGGCTCCTGAGTCACCTTCTCCCTTTAGTTTCAAACGTTGACCTTCTCGAACTCCTGGAGGCACCTTTACAGTTAAGGAAACAGTGTCATCACGTCCATTTCGACGCCTTACAAAGCGGATGGGTTTTTCGCAGCCTTTAGCGGCTTCTTCATAAGTGATGCTTAAAGTGTATCTTAAGTCAGAGCCTTTAGTGGGGCGGGGAGCTCGACGTCGAGCCCCTCCAAAAATATCTCCAAAAAACTCGTTAAAAATATCATATGCTGTATCTGTGGTGTAAACACGTTGAGCTCCAAATCCTCCAGCTCCAAAAGGATTAAATCCTTCAAAAGAAGCTCCAGCCGCTTGTTGATAAGCTTCTGGGTTGAATCCAGGTTGAGTTGAGATATGACCAAATTGGTCATAAAGTTTACGCTTTTGGGGATCCCTTAGCACATCATAGGCTTCACTGACTTTTTTAAACATCTCTTCGGCCTGCTTATCTCCAGGATTTTTATCGGGGTGGTACTTGAGGGCCAGTTTACGGTAGGCCTTCTTTAGCTCCTCTGCAGAGGCATTTTTAGGGACTTGTAAAATGGAATAATAATCTTCTTTTTTTTTCAAAAGCGAACCCCCTTATTCACCTTCTTTTTTTGAGTGTTTGGAGGGCTTTTTAGCAACAATTACTTGGGCAGGGCGAAGAAGTTTATCATGTAACTTGTAAGCTTTTTTTAAAACCTGGATGACATGTCCTTCGGGGACTTCATTCGTTTCTTCGCTATTAATAGCTTCATGCTCCATGGGGTCAAAAGCTTTTCCCTCAGCCTCAAGCTCCTTCACTCCATGGCGTTCTAGCACATTATGGAGCTCCTTAGAGATCATTTGAACGCCCTCTTTGAAACTGGTAAAGTTTTTCTCGTTGATTTCTGTGCTCAAAGCTCTTGCGAAATTATCCATAACTTCCAGGATGTCATGGATCACACGCTCTCCTCCATATTTGGCCTGTTCAGCTCGCTCCTTCAGAACTTGTTTTCTGAAGTTGTCAAATTCAGCTCTTAGATAGAGGTAGTCTTTTTTTGATTTTTCAAGCTCTTTTTTGAGAGCTTCTATCTCTTTTTCTGTTTTGTTATCAGCATCAGCATCATGACGCTCAGCATTATCATTCGTGTTTCCCTTACTTTTCTCTTCTTTTTGAGAATCCAAAGCCCTCTCCTTTTTTTAGTATGGTACATGGAAAAGTATGTGTTTCCTAGAATTAAAGTCAATGTGGTTAGGGGTATAAAAGAAGCAACAAGTCAAGACGAGGAAAATTCAATTTCTGTGGGTAGGAAAGTGAGTTCAACAAAAACCTGATTACTAATGAGTTCTCCCTCGGGGGTTAAAGAAACATGGTTATCCTTAATTGTTATAAGGTTTCTTTTTTGAAGGTTTTTAATTTTTGAAAGGACCATTTCTTTTATCTGAAGTCCAAAGGGATTAAGTTGATCTAAACAGAGCCCTTTTGTGGTTCGAAGAGAGGTATAACAAAGTTCTGTAAGCTTTTGGGATAGGGATAGAACTTCTTTTTGGGAAGGGGGAAGGTCTTTTATTTTAAGGTGTTTGAGAATCTGTTTTTTATAGGTTGGAAGATGGTAGGGGTTCCAAAACCTTTTGGGGGACAAATAGGAGTGGGCGCTGACGCCAAGACCCCAATAGTCTTGTTGAGACCAGTACAGGGAATTATGTATGGATTCATAACCTTTTTGAGAAAAATTAGAAATCTCATATTTGAAAAGCCCATGGTTTTCCAAAGTCTCTTGTATAACTTGTCTCATTTCAATTTGAGTGGGTTCAATAGGCCGCCCTTGAGAAAGGGTATGATGAGAAGGTACTGTGAGTTCATAAACACTCATATGGAGAGGATGGAATTCGAGAGCTTGATGAAGGTCTGTTTTCAGGTCATCGAGAGTCTGGTTCGGGAGAGCGTATATAAGGTCCAGAGAAAAATTCAAATGGTATTTGCTGAGAATTTCAAGTGCTTTGAAAGAGTGTTGAGGAGTGTGTTTGCGGCCACACCTTTTAAGGAAGTCTTCTTTAAAGGTCTGGACCCCTAAACTGAATCGATTGATTCCGATCTTTAAGTAATCTTCTATTTTTCTTTCAGAAACGGTTTCGGGATTCATTTCGATAGAGATTTCTATACTTTCACTAAAAACAAACCCGGAGTCTTTAAAGCGTTTAAAAAGGAGTTGAAAGAAGAAGCCTTCTAAAAGGCTTGGAGTGCCTCCGCCTAGAAAAATAGAGTCGACAGTTTTTTCTGGAATCTCTTGGTGTCTTGTCGAGATTTCTTTTATAATAAGTTGAATGTATTCCTCTGGTGAAATGGGGTCTTCTAGGCTTGTTGTGGAAAAATCACAATAAAGGCATTTTTGAAGACAGTAAGGGATATGGATATAAATTCCAAAAGCCATAGAAAGGTTGTATTTAATGTATAAAAAATTTCAATTAAAAAATGGTTTGAAAGTCTTATTAATTCAAAGCTCAAAGTCTCCAGTGGTGTCTGTGCAGATGTGGGTCAAGACTGGTAGCGCAGATGAGAGAAGAGTTGAAGCAGGGGTGAGTCATTTTATTGAGCATTTATTATTCAAAGGGACGAGGAAATATGGCGTAGGAGAAATTGCTGCGGCGGTTGAAGGCAGTGGTGGCATGATCAATGCTTACACTTCACTAGATGAAACGGTTTTTTATGTCACTCTTTCCAAGGACTTTTTAGAAACAGGATTTGATATTATAAGTGAAATGATGGGATTCCCATTGTTTGATCCAGATGAAGTGGATAGAGAACGAGAAGTTGTGATAGAGGAAATTAAAAGAGGACAAGATAACCCCCATAGGCAGGCAAATCGGCTTTTGTTTTCTACCCTTTATCGAAAGCACCCCTATAAAGAACCCGTTATTGGTTATGAAAATGTTATTAGAAAAATAAGTGTAAGAAAAATTAAAGAATATTTTAACACTCATTATGTGCCATCAAATATGACTCTTCTTGTTGTGGGAGACTTCCAAGGGCCGATAAAAAAACAGATAGAAAAGTATTTTCTAAAAATATCAAAGCGGACTAAAAAACTTCCTTCTCGTGTTAAGGAACCTGTCATTACTCGCCCACGAGTTAAGGTGAAAAAAAGTTCTTTTAAAGACTCTTTATTAAATATGGCTTGGCCTACACCCAAAGCTCAACATAAGGATATCCCTGTTCGTGAGGTGTTGTCAGTTTTATTGGGGCAAGGGGCAAGTTCTCGTTTAATGAAAGCTCAAAAAAAAAAAAAACCTCTAGCAAATTATTCATCAGCTTATTTGATGGTTACAAG
>RFKI01000253.1 GCA_003694355.1 Bdellovibrio sp. | reverse complement strand
GGTTTGTGCAATCCATAGTGACTTATGGGGTTGCTGTTTTGATAATAAGCGCCTTAACTTATTTTTTCACTTCATGGAAAGTTGTTGTGATTGCGTTTTCTATGCTGTTGGGGTTAATGGCTGCTATGCCTCAAATGGTGGCTTTAAAGTCTAATTTGTATCAATTTGTTTCAAGCAGAAATGTAACGTATTGTATTGCGTCCCAAGGGTTTGGGTATAAAGGCTTTTTTAAAGAAGGGCTTCAGTTGCTTCATGTTTCTCCTCCTGTTTTGCTAATCCCCTTTGGCGTTCTTGTTCTTTTGGTGATCGTGGGATGGAGGCGAAGATATTTATTTTTTAGCGTTTTATCTATCATGTTTTTATCTTTAGTGATGTTTGGGTGGCCCAGATTTCTTTGCTTAATAGATGGGTTTTCAGGGGTTCGGTTTTCAAGACACTTTATACCTTATGTGAATGTGTCACTCTTGATTTTTGTGTTGGTGTTTTTAAATGATTTTTGGACGAAAAGCTCAAATAAACCTCTAAGGAGGCTTCATCTTCCAAGAGTTTTTAATTTTTCTAAGAAAACAATTTACAGAACTCTAGTGCTTTTTCTTATTGTGCCTTTTTGGCACTTTAAATTTTTTAATTTACAACTCTTATTCCAAGAAAAGGATTTGGGAAAATATGATAAAATTCCCAAAACAAGTGCCTTTTTCAACGTGCAAATGTTAAGCCAGAGTGAAGATCGTCGACATTTTTCTCCCTATCAAATATTGGTGCCCAATTATTCCACAATTTTTAAAATTCTCGATGTACGAGTTTTATATGCTCTGTACCCGAAAACATTTTTCAAACTCAACTCTTCTTTGACGGATCGATGGGCTCGGGATCCTGTTCATCACTTAAAACCTGATCGTTTTTATGCTCCTGTTAAACCAGAGGACTTTTTAACAGATGGCTTCCAGAGATTAGCCATTATGAATCGAGTGTCTCTTCTCAGTTTTAAAAAAGGAAAAGCTCTTTTTTATAATAAAGGTCCCTACTCAGAAGATAAATGTCAAAAAGTTTCAGAAGATGAATATATAGAGTCTTACTTGTGCCCCCTTGGAGGGCGAGTGGGATATTTCCCAAAGAAAGTTGAGTTTGTTACAAGTGATGATATGGCATTAGAAAAAATCAAAAAGAAAAGTTTAGAAGAATTGCCTCATTATGCCTTCATTGAAGATACTCTGGGGGAAAAGCGAGTCGGAGAGGGGGAAGGCTTTGATGTCTCTGACATAAACGAGGTTATTTCTTTTAAACGTTATCCAAACACATTGACATATCAAGTTTCTATTAAAAAACCTGCCTGGTTTGTAATTGCGGATACTTTTTTTGATGGCTGGAAAGCTCAAATAGATGGTGCTCCTACAAAGGTTTACAAGGCCAATGTGGCCTTTAAATCGGTGTACTTTCCCCAAAGAGGTCGCCATGTTTTAAAGCTGCATTTTCAGGTTCAAAGTGATTTGAAAAAACTTTTTGAAAAAACCAAAAAGTAAAAGATTATAAAAGGCCATAACTTTGGTTATGGTTGAGTGGCTTTGTCAATAGTTGTGGAAGAGAGCGCATCTGATGGGATTTTTTGTTGAGAGCGTGGCACTCTTTTTATGCGAACAAGGCGATACTTTACAATGGCAAAAATATAGTTAAAAGGGTCTCTGAAAATTCGAATTTTCTTTCCTTCATTAAATCCTCGAGAGGTGTAAGATACCGGGACTTCAAGTGGCATGTAACCAAGGCGTATAAGTTTGCCTGCTAATTCATAGTCAAAGTCAAAACGGTTGCCATCAAGAACAACACCTTTAAGGCAATCTAGACGAAACACCTTAAACATGGTTGTTGGATCTGTAAGGCGGGTGCCAAACATAATGTTAAAGAGGGTGTGAAAAAAAATTCCACCAAGATTCATGATCAG
>RFKI01000252.1 GCA_003694355.1 Bdellovibrio sp. | reverse complement strand
GCATAAACGTTAAGGGATTCCCTTATTTTTAGAAGTGTTTTTTTTATTTGAGATGCTTTTTCTTTGCCAATAAATACATGGTTGTGATCCTCCTTAAAGCAGAGAAACTCATTCCTATCAGACCTTGATATTCTTCCATTGCTCATAACGCAAATGTTTTTAACTCCTAAACCAGCCATGTTGGCAAGTATCATCTGCGCCAGTGGGCCTGAGCCTATTACCGCAACCCTTGTGCTGTAAAGCTTCCTCTGATTCTCATCACCCCAAAGCTTTACTGAGCGGTCGTCCTGATATTCAACAACATCATCTAACGGCATTTTCTAACCCCTTGAAAATCATTATCATAAATTTTGAGTCCTAAAGACTCTGCTTCAGACCTGCCGCCTGGAAGGTATTCTTCTGGAAAGTTTTCAGGAGTTAGATCCTTGACTGGAATTGTGCCCTGCCTGTACCTCCTAGTAAGGGCTTCAGCACCCTCATTAAGGGTTAAAGCAACCTGCTTTGCCAATCTCTTACGATTTTTCTTATCAGAGAAGTCTTGCGCCTCAAAAGATATTCCGAGCTCGGACCACCTATCTTTTTTAGTATTTACTAAGTAACATATTGAGTTGTCATCACGGACAAAAGGATGATGATAAGGAGGTGTTAAAACCCTGGCAGGAGCAGTTATTCTTAAGGTTGAGCCATTAGCAGCAAGAGTTGTCCCAATCCTTATTTGCTTCCTAAAAGCATAATACTCATTGTTTTTCTTTATTATAAACGGGTTTAATTTTATGTACACTTCATAAGTGTCAAAACCTGTTTTTCTAAAGCCGATTTCATCTGATTCATAGCTCGTGTGTAAGGAGTACTTTTTCTGCTCCTCTTTCAGCCTTTCCTCCCTTTCTTTTTTCAGAGAGCGCAATTGCTCAAGCAAAACCTGGAAATCAGAGGATCTTCGCAGCACTTGCCTCTCAACATTGCCAAAAAGTTCTTGCTGGTAAGCCGATTCAATCTCGCTGATTTTTCCTAAAGGCTCAAGCTCATACCTCTTTCCCTTGAATAAGAGATGTGTATTGAGGGGGTTCTTACTGCTGTTTTTCACAAGAGAAAAAACATTGCTGTTTAAGCAGAGAATTCTTTCGCCCACTACCCTGCTAAGAACAGTTTTTATTCCAGTGAGGTCACTCACAGTTAGTTGCGGCAGAGACAGTTCAGGAATATTCACTGAAGAGATTTCAGCATTTTGCTCAGGCTCTTCCTCTACTTCCCTTGGATTGTACCTTGTGTGGTAAGCGTTAAAAACATCGACCATTATGAATCTTTCAACAGAATCATCCTGAAACCTTGAGAAAAGATTGTCAAGGCTTTCAAGCTCGGTTTTTTTCCTGTTTAAAGGGTCAACAAGCTTCTGCTTTATCACCCTGCTTGCCTCTCTTTCGACTTCTTCTCTCCTCTGCTCGTAATAGTCTCTCTCAAGAAAAGGAACGTAGACTGATTCCTGCAGCAAAAAAAATTCTCCAGAATAACAAAGATAATTATTATTCTGAAAGTCTGCTTTCTCCAGCAGCCAGATCCTGTCTTCTAAAACCGCAAAGGGCTCGTTTGTTGCCGCGAAGCTGCTTAAAAAAGATTTTGGGTTAGAAAACATTTTTTTAATACAAGCTAATCATTATATGCGGCTTCATTACATAAAGCGATCCCTCCTTCTCTAATTGCATGTAAGCAGAAATTCCTAATCCAGAATTGTTGTCGCGTTGGACTAAAAAGTCAAGGTGCTTGAATTTCACTTCTGCTCCGTCAAGAGTTTCGGTTTTTATTGTGATTATCTCATCACTTCTGTCTGAAACTGTTTGTGTAAGGCTTAGCGGACCAATAGGCTGCTCATCTTTTTTTATAGCCCAGAGAGTGACGTCTACCTGATCATCAGTTGACGCCTCTGAGAACCAGTCAGAAATCTTCTTTGCCATCTCCTTTTCATTAATGTTGTAGCCATCAGGGTTTAATGCGTCGGGATTAGGGTCTAATATATAATTTACCAGGTCACCAAATGTTCTGCTTAGATAAGACTCATCAACCCTTTTGATAAGTTTTGGTGTTTCCTCATTCTCATTTACTATTAATGCGTCTAAGCTTACAAACATTGGCTTCGCCATTTTTCTCAACCTCCTTATAAAGGGAAAGAACAGCTGGTTTAGCTGAAAAATCCCTCTTAATTGTTAGAAATGTTTGTTAATGATTTTTAT
>RFKI01000251.1 GCA_003694355.1 Bdellovibrio sp. | reverse complement strand
GAATTGTATAAATATCACTATCATTTAAAGAAAGCCTAAAGCTAGGTTTATTAAACCTCAAAGGCAAAATATAAGACTCTGTTTGTTGAGGAAGAGAAATATTACTCGGTATCAGAAATCGCCGCCCAATCACTCGAATGGTGTCAAAGTCAGGGCTCATAATAGTTGATATGTTAAATCGAATCATTTGTTCCCGAGAAAGTGCTGGTAACACAAGGCCAAAGTCAATCTTCCCATCCCTTCGAAGCCTTCCATAAGATGTGGTTTTTCCTTTTATCACGTAGGGGGTCTCTAAAGGCTTGCGAGACAAATACACTTTGGCTGCATCTTGAGTGATCGCCCAATAAGTAGCTCTTGTGTACCCTTGAGCTTCCACAGTTACAGGCAAAGGCTCTTGCCACATGGACACTGGCAAGATAAAACCATCTTCATCCGTTTGAAAAACATTCCCCTGAAAAGGATTATCTTTGCCATAACCAATAAGTACTTGGGCTCCCTGAATCGGTTCTTGGCTTTTAAGATCCAGAACCTGAAGACGCCCTTGAACCTGAATGGCTGCCCCTATTATTAGAAAAAATGCAGATAAAAACCTCATAACTCTCCCCCCCAGTTAAACCAGCTCCCATTCAATTAAAAATGACGTTTTAGGTCAACCCTCATTTTCTGTTTTCGCACCAACTATTGACCTCTCCCTGCTTTTTCTGTAAAAATGACGCTTCTTTTCTTTTTTAGAGGCTATGGCGGGATAGCTCAGTTGGTCAGAGCAGTGGAATCATAATCCACGTGTCGGGGGTTCAAATCCCTCTCCCGCTACCAGTTGGTCCTTCGCCCCCCAGATTTTCTCTCTCCTTAACCACCTCACCTCCACCTCCCCATAGCTAGCAATAAAAGGTGGCCCTATTTTATATGCAGCACACCTCAACGCAATAATCGGGAAGCTGGAGTTTTACAGCGCGAGTCTCCCTGCAGTTAAAGCATGTTTTTTGCATAAAAAACAATTTGCAAACAACATGAATTTGTTTTTTAAAAGCCAGGAAACAATTCTTTATAAGGAGACCATGTGAAAACCTCTAACTCCATAAAAAAACTCTATTTTTTAATGGCTTTTTGCGGAACCATCTCCCTTTTGACGGCTCTTTCTGGAGCTGTGACCGTTGAAGCCAATGAAAACACTGACATTTATCGGCTTTTTCACTCTCCCGTAAAAACAGAAAAAGAATTTCTGGAAATGGCAAAAGACCTGTACAAATCACCACGACACCCTCAATACGCCTACTCCTTAAGGCTCTTAAAGCTTTTAGGAGACTCTCAAATGTACTCTCCTCGTATTGAAGCTTTCTATATTGATATGCTTTTATCTCCCAAACGCTCCTGGGCTCAAAGAATGCTGGCTATCCGTGGCATCTTTAAGGGAATCCCTCTTGACCATTTAAATGAATATCCTGAAAGCCTTAGAGCCTTAAAACTCATTGTGGAACAAAATATTCTTTCTAAGTCAGATATTAACGAAGACCTTTTCCCCTTAACTCCACAAGAAAAAGGCTCCATTAAAGGCTTTGAACCTCTGACAAAATGGATTTCTCCTCATGCTCTAGCTCATCTTTTAAAACAAAAAGAACTGGGGCAACGACAGAAAAACTCTTTAACTCTCTCCTATTATGCTGCCTTTCAATTGCTAAGACTCAAGCAAGCTGGAAAAAAAGAAATCGACTTTTTGACCTTCTTCTTTGATATTCTAAAATCCAATAAGCCTTCTCCTCTTAAGAATTTTAACGATAGCCTTGGCCTTTCCATTCCCTTTGTTCACTTTTCTCTTGAAAGATATGAATTGGCTAAAGTTCTTGCTTGGCAACTTCGCTCTAAAACTGCTTCAAATCAAGAAATCTTAAAACAATTACAAGAAGAGTATCTTCACGGCTCCTCCAGCCGACACCTTCTTCTCGAATACCTTTTTAATGCACTGGATGATTCTTCAGAGCTCCCCTTCACAGATCCATGCCCACAAGACGCCCTTTTATTAAAATTCTAAAAAGAGATTAACATTGAAAAAAGAAATATGGCCCACTTTACTGAAGCCTGATTCCACAATATCATTCAACCTATTTTGAATCTTCTTTAACCAATTGTCTGAAATATTGGATGTTTTCTGGTGATGTCCAAAGAACAGCTCCCTCTACCTTTCTCAAAAGTTTTTGTGTAGAAGAAAACACATAAGATTCTGGAAGCTTAAAAGTACCATACTTTCGAGCAACAGCATTTGTTGGATCCCATAAAATAAACACATTTGCAGGAAGTGAATAAGACTTTAAAAAAGTTAAAATATTTTCTTTCTTTGTATCCAAAGAAATAGCTATGAGTTTCACTTTCCCATTCATTTGGCGAATCAAATTTAGCAAAGAAGGTAACTCTTCAGCACACGGAGGACACCAGGAAGCCCAAAAATTCACTATTGCAATGGTCCCCTTAAAATCTTTAAAATGAATCTCTTTTCCATGAAGGTCAAAAAGCTGAAAAGAGGGGTCCTTTACAAGTGGCTGCTTTTTAGAAATGAACAAAGCTTCAAAAATATCTTTTCCCCCACCCCAAAACCACAAGCCTCCTAACAACAAAAAAACAAATAAAATAAAAACACTCTTTTTCATTTTATTTAAACATCCATTGATTATGGCAAGATTTGCAATCTTCAAAAGCAGGCAAAGGATGTGGTGGATTCGCTACAGCGTCCGCTTGTTGACGATCAGCCTCATGACAATCAATACAATCCGATCCAACTCCCTCATAAATGCCCCGAGAATGACATTGAAAGCAATCCAATGTTCTGTGACTTCCTCTTAAAGGAAAGTTGGTCATAGAATGACGAAATGAAGTGCTCTCCCAAAAACTCTGCTTATGACATTCTCCACAGTTTGGCAAAGATCCACTATGCACGTCATCTTTTTGATGACAAAGAATACATTCTTGACTTAATCCCCCAAGATTCCTGTCATCCACATGGCATTCAGCGCAACCAACCGTATAATGAACGCCATGAAGAGTAAAATTACGATGAAAGTCTTTAGTATACTTCCAGGACCGTTCAAGGTGACAACTTTTACACTCTTTTCCAAACTCACCTTTATGAGGGTCTTTATGGCATTCTGCACACACTTTAGGTAAAGGCTTAAATTTTATCACTCGAAGTTTTCGTTTCTTATAGATAACAAAAACATGCCGCTGAGCTTTATGACATTTGGAACATTTTGTTTTTCTATGAGCCCCCCGCAGAGGAAAATCACTATCTTTGTTGTGATTAAAATGTCGTTTTTTCCAGTTACTCTCGTTATGACACTTCAAACAATCATTACCTAATTGCTTCTTATGAACATCTATATGACAAAGCGTACACTGCTTTCTCTCGAGGTCCTTAAAAATAAAAATTCCTTTGTAGTGCCTTGGCTTTTGTCGAAATCGTTTTCTTGTTTTTTTATGGCAGGCCACACATTTGATTTTTGCATGCTTCCCTCTTAACTTAAATCCTGTTTCAGAATGATTAAATTTCTTTAATGCAACGAAATCTCTAGTGGTATGACATTCGCTACAAGAACGAGAAGAAAACTTCTTTGAAAATTGTTTTTTGTGTTCATTCTTATGGCAATCTATACAAAACTTTTCTTCAAAATGTTTAAATTTAAAAACCTGTTTTTTGCGACGAATATGGCATTGGTTACATCGCAATTTCGCATGTTTTCCAGTCAAGGGAAATCGGGTTTTTTTATGGTCAAAATTCTTTTGTTCTTTCCATCCCCGAGGGGTATGACACTCCGAGCACTTTTTAGAAAGAAATTTCTTAGAAAAGGATCTTTTATGAGGACTTTTATGACAAGTTTCACAGGTTTTCTGTTTCAGTTTTTCCCAATGATAAACACTTCTAAAAACTCTTCGTCTCACCTTTTTCAGATGACACTTGGAACATTTTAACTTCTTATGCTTGCCCTCTATAGGGTAACCGGCATCTCTCTGATGATCAAAGTCATGTGTTTTCTTCCAATTCTCTTCTGTATGACATTGCAAGCAATTATGAAGAGAACCATACTTCTTTAACTTCAAGGAACCATATCGATGATAATCTTTATGACACTTCAAACAATCTTTAGATAAGCCTATCCACTTATACAAAACCATCTTTCTTTTTCTTAAAACAGACCGCTGTTGTTTATGACATTTAATGCATTGAAGTTTTGCATGCTTTCCACGAAGTGGATAACCCGTAACCTTATGATTAAATTTTTTAATCTTCCATGTGGTTTGCAAGTGGCACTTTTGACACTGACCATTCCTAAACTTAGAGCTCAAACGATTTCCATGAACATCTTTATGACAAGAAAGACATTTTGACTGTTTTAAATGTGGCCAAGTATAACGCGCCCACTTTCTTCTCTTATCGACTTTATGACAATCTTTACATCGCAATTTAGCATGCTTTCCAATCAAACGATAGTTAGTCTCTTTAAAGTGGTCAAATCTGGTATTCTTTCTCCAGGAAAGCTCATTATGGCAATCACCACAGTCTTTCTTTTTCCACTTACCAACAAAAAAGTGGAGATCATCTTTCTTATGGCAAGACTTACACGATGTTGATGAACCAAAAAATCGGATATCATGAGGTCTTATAAATTTTTTTGTTCTTTTTTGAGTATGACATTTGATACATTTAATTTTTCCATGCTTTCCCTTTAAACGAAAACCCGTAATGGAGTGATCAAAGGTTTTTTTATCTACCTTCGTGGAATCAAACTTTCGGCCTTTATGATCAGAATGACACTCCTTGCAATCTTTATTGGTTCTTCCATGAAGCCCCTTTTTCAAATCCACATATTTTTTTATTTCTTTATGACACTTCAAGCACTTCGAATTCACCACTCCCTTACTTGCACTATGACACTCCAAACATCCTGTTTTTTCCAGTTTTTTATGACCCTCAATAAGAGGACCTGGAGCAAGAAGTTTATTCAAGAAACCTTCTTGTTCCTCCGCCAAAACACCGAAAACTGCAAAAACAATAAAAAGAAAAATGGTATTTTTCACTACAATCTCCCCATAGGAGCTGCCCCATCTCGAATTGGAGGGATTTCCTTATCTCCAAAACGATAACTGTATTTAAAATAAAAACTCCCAATCCCAACTCTTTCGTCTTGAGCTGACTGAAGAGAAAAGGAAAAAAATTGCCTTTTAGAAAGGTGATAACTGGCATTGACATCAACAATAAAAGGATGAAGGAGAGTTCCATCCGTTTGCCTCTCCTCAGCCCATTTCAAATCTATAAAATATTCTTGCTTCCGAGAAAAGTATCCAGCTCCTATCTTTATAAAAGGTCCCCAATTTGTAAAACGGTGTTGATATCCTAATTGAGTGTAAGCGTCTAAATATTTCGAAAAATAACGAACAAAATCCGCCCCCATAAAAATTTCTTGCCTCTGCAGTCCATCTTCTATGCGCATGCCCCAAACAGTGCCTCCCGCATAGTTAAAGCGTTTGCTTTTCCGAAACTTGGCCTTCATGGTTATCTGACGATAAGGACTTGGAGCTAATTGTTCTCGAACATCTTGATGTCTTTTATACTCAATCACATCAAAGGAAGTTAGAGCTAAAGAACTTCTCCACCTCTTTGTCCACCTCTGATTGTAAGTAACATTGGCATTCTGGACTTTAAAAGAAGGAACGAAGTCCCAATAAATATAAGAAAACAGCCGACATCCATAATTCCACTGATAAATAAAATGTTGATAGAAGTAACGCCGATCCTCTGTCCCCTTATAAGTTTCAAAGACTAAAGCATTAGAATAGTAAGCATTTTTTCTCCAAGTTGAAAAAGGATACTGATACACTCCTAACAAACCATAAGTATGGGCATTGGAATTAAAAGTTAAAAAAGACTGATCTCGCTCCTTTGGATTAAACCCAGCAAAAGCCCCCACTTTCCAGAGCGTTGATTTTTTCCAACCAACAAAAGCACCATCCGTAAAAACACTGCCAGCCTCCAGCAGAGTAAAACGCCCTACACGCATTAAAAACCCTTTATGGTTCTTTTTTTCAGCAAAAACCTGATAGGCTTGTAAAGAATTCTTTCCCGTTAACCGCTGTTTCTCGCTATCCAGTTTACTGAAAAAATCATGCTTGTCTCGAATATCAGCAAGAAAACTCCAGTCTTGATGTCGCCCCATATTGGTAGCATTAAAAAAAAGCCTCATACTACTGACGGCAAAATCATTTCTCTCTGAAGTGTTAGGATCATATCCAGGGTCATGTTTCTCCTGAGAAACATAGCTTCCAAAAGTCATGCGGCCATTGTAATGAGCCGCGCTCAAAGGCTTCATCCAGATAATGAGAGATAGAAACAATACAGCATATTGTGTCATAAAAAACGTCTGCCTTTTGTTCTTTATTCTTTATTCTTATGCTTTATACTTATACTTTAAGGAAATATATTTAAAGGTAAAGCTCTAAATGAAAAAAGTTTTAAAGCGCATCCAAGCCAGTTCCCTCTTTCAATATTGTTCTTCTGTAAAACTAGCCGTCCCCCTCATGCTGGTTATTGGAGCGGTAGTCTCCCTAGGGACCTTTATTGAAAGCCGATACAATGCTGATTATGCCAAGCTACTTGTCTACAATACCGTATGGTTTCAAACTCTTTTAGCTCTTTTATGGCTAAATATTTTCTGTGCCGCCCTTTCCCGATATCCCTGGAAGAAACATCACACTGGATTTGTCATCACCCACTTAGGGCTTTTAACTTTATTAGGCGGGGCCCTTCTGACCAAAGTCTATGGCATTGATGGATCCCTTTATGTACGAGAAGGTGAAACCTCTCGAACCGTTTTTTTGCCTGAAAAAGTCATTGAGGTTTCCAACGACTACTTCTTTACAAAAATCAAAGCCCCTTCCACGGCAAAACCCCTATCAGAAGATCATTTAAGTTGGGTTAATAAAAAGCTAAGCCCTTATATTAAAATTAAAAAGTTCTACCCTTTCACAGAAGGCGGACAAGGGCCTTCTTTTTCTACTGAAGGGGATATCCTCTCTTTTAACATTAAAAGCCCCTTTTTTGACCAAAAAGTAACTCTCCACTCCAAAGAGCTTCCAGAACGACAGATGGGTCCAGCACTTTTTAGATGGGTCACAAAAACCTCCCCTCAACAAACCACGAGCCAAACTAAAAAACAGCCTCACTCCCTTAAATCTGATATGCTGATTTTTCAATCCCCTTCAGGAAAAGTGGTTGAAAAAGTTCCTCTAAAAAAGCTACCAATCACCATTCATGGGGTAAAAATTGAATTAAAGAAAAAATACTCCCACGCCGTTGTGGTTAAAAATCAAATCACTAATGAAAATGACCAGATCAACCCTGCCATTGAACTGCGTTTAACAAAAGAGGGTAAGACTTATCGAGAAATTCTTTACTCCAAATTCCCCGGGTTTTCCATTCTCAAAGACTCGCCTCTTCCTTTTAAACTCCTTTATCAAGCTGCAGGGCCCAACAGCCCATCGCCTACACAAGCCTCTGAAACGCCCCTCCCCAAAGGTCCTGTTGTCGAATTTCACACTTTTCCGAAAAAAGAAGTTTTGTTTTATAAAAATGGTCAACTTTTAAAAAAACAAACCTTCTCTTTAAATCAAAAAATTCAAATGCCATGGATGAATATGATTCTAACCCCCCTCTACCTTGGTCCAATGAAAGATTTAAAACAACAAATTCGCCCCATTTCACCCACTCCTAAAACTGATCAGCTCCCTCCTGGAGCTATTCTCGTTCAAGCTGAAAATCAATCTTTTTGGCTGCAGGAAGGACAAGTCAAAGAGATTACCTTACAAAACGGGGACCCCCTTCAGATTTACTTTGGGCCTAACACCATTCAACTGCCCTTTAGTGTTTCATTGATTAAATTTTACAAAAAAGACTATCCTGGCACTCAAACAGCCATGAGCTTTGAAAGCGATGTGCGCATTAACCGCACACCTCAAATCATAAAAATTTCTATGAATGAACCTTACAAAAGGGATGGTTACACTCTTTATCAATCCAGCTATGACCTGGGTCCACCTATTGTCTCTATCTTTTCCGTGAACAAAGACCCTGGACGCCCTATTAAATATTTAGGTAGTATTATTTTAGCTATAGGAATTATCATTTATATTTTTATGAAAAGTCGCTTTTACAAAAAATGGAGCTCAAAGTGAAATCTTTTATTTTTATCTTTTCCTTATTCATTACATTTCCTCTACTTGCTGGACCCAATGAAGAATTTCTGAGTCTTGCTCAATCCATTCAAGACTCACCCATAGAAGAGTTACCTGTTCAAAATAATGGGCGCCTTAAACCATTTCATTCTCTAGCAAGAGAAAGCATCTTATTTATCAATGGACGCTATCAATTTGAGCATAAAGCCAGCGCCATTCAAACTTACTTAGCGCTTATTATCTATCCTAAAAGTGATCAGGTGGAAATCATCAACGTCCGCAACAAAAACATTCGCGCTCAGTTAGGAAGTCTTCCTGGAAACAAAAAAAACCACTTTTCTATCAAGCAGCTAGATAAATGGGGGCTTATGGGACGAGCGGCTCCTCTCCTTGATAAAGAACAAAGAAACAAACGCTCTTTAGAGCCAGAAGAAAAAGACTTATTAGAACTTTACAATCAGTATCAACTAACTAAATTTATTATCTCTGGAAACCATTTTCTTGCGGCTCTAGACTTCGCTTCTCTCCAAGGTTCTCAAAATCATGGGCAATCACCCCCAAAAACTCTCTCTTTAGCTAAGGAATATTTAAGGGCTCTTGCTTCTCAAAGTCCAAATACACAAGAACTTGCCAAACAACTCATTGAATCCAGTTTCAATAGCCCCATGCCTCCCTTATTTGAAAAACAAAAGAAAAAAATTAAAATTGAAGTGTACTACAACAAGCTCCGTCCTTTTTTTATTGCCGCTCTTTTTCTACTCTTTATTGGTTTATCCTTCTTTTTTAAACAAGCCCACCCCTTTTACAACACTCTCCTTGGCAAAATAACTCTTTCCATTCCACTGCTTATTTTATTTCTCGGATTTGTTGCCCGTGTTTACATCACAGGCTTTGCCCCTGTTACCAATATGTACGGAACAATGATCTGGGTTTCTTTTGGCGTTTCTCTGTTTAGTCTGATTCTCCTCTACCTTTACAAAAGTTATTATGCTGTGGGAAGTCTCTGGATTGGCGCAGGACTTACACTCATTTTAACTGAAAATCTTCCTCTTATTTTAAGTCCCAATATGGATCCCATTGTTGCTGTTTTACGAAGTAATCTCTGGCTCACCATTCATGTTCTAACTATTGTGATTTCTTATGCAGCCTTCACAATTACAATGATTCTTAGCAATGTGGCCCTTGTACGCTCTCTTGTGCGCTCTGACTTTTCTCATTCTATATACAAAGAGTTTTCAAAACTCATTTACCGAATGACACAACTTGGTGTTTTTCTGCTTTCTGTAGGTATTATTCTCGGAGGCGTTTGGGCCGACTATTCTTGGGGACGCTTCTGGGGATGGGACCCCAAAGAAACCTGGGCTCTTATTGCCGACATTGGCTATCTGGCTATTTTACACGCTCGGTACATTGGTTGGCTGAAACCTTTTGGAATTTTGTTAGCAAGCCCCTTAGCCTACCTTCTGGTTATTATGGCTTGGTATGGAGTGAATTTCATTTTAGCCTCAGGGCTTCATTCTTATGGGTTTTCCAGTGGAGGAGCTACCATGGTTGGCATCTTTGTGGCAACCCAGCTTTTCTTACTCCTCTTAGCGGGAGCCAATTACTGGAAGAAAGTTAAAGCTTCCTCTCATTAACTATTAACTTTTGATAAAATGAGACGCTTTTTACTTCCACTTTCCTCCCCAACTGCCTGTATTGGCATCCCAACTAGGAATATTAAATCGACTAAATTTCTGGTGACAAGGCACACAGTCTTGAGTGGAGATATTTCGAAAACCTTCATGATACTTTTTTCTATTCAGTCTAAAACGCCCATTGGGGTCTCGACCAATATTATTACTAGTCGAATAATGACAAGATACACAGTAAGTAGGGTTCTTTGCTAAATACTGAGATTTCGTTAATCCTAAGGTGGCACCATGATCATAGTCAAAAGCCTTTTTACCTGATGTAAATCCATCGTGACAAGTGCTACACTTGGAGGACTTGGGATGAGGAATTGTTATAGCAGCTCGTGTCCGCCCCTGACCATCGCTCACACGAGCGAGGGTAATAGTTTGAGGCGCCCCCGTAGCTCCTGTCCAATCTCTAAAACCATTTAAAGCGGAGCTTCTATGACAAGAAATACAGTCAGCTCCTCCCATATTAGGATGCCCTCCATTGTTAATTTTTGCCACAAGCATCTTATCATTGTATCGACCTTGCGCATGGCAAGAAGCACAAGACCCTGAGCTCACAGCTCCAGAATGTTTATATACCCAACTTGTAAAAGAAGGGATGGAGCTATCATGACAAAAAGAGCAATCTTTCGTCCCCAAAACATTCAATTTAGGATGAAGCCCTTGATTCAATAGCGAAGAAACGCGGTCAGCACTACTTGCTCCTGGACCGTGACAACTGGCACAGTTTTTAGCCTTGATAATTTGAGCCGTATGAGAAAAAGCCACTCCCATAGACCAACTTTGCGTACTGCTATGACAATCAGAACAACTTTGAGTTGAAGAAATAGAAGGGTGTCCCCGTCCTATTGCAGCCGTAATCACATCATACTTCTGATTAAAACCATGACAAGACTGGCAGTTTTTTGCGTCAATAACAACCTGAGGATGAATATACTTCGCCCCTAACCAATCCATAAAGTCATTGGTAATACTTTGCTGATGACACCTTTTACAGTCTAGATTGCCACGCTCAGGATGTCCTCCATTATTCATCCTCGCCACAATCATGCTATCGTATTTCTGTCCTGGAGCATGACATGTAGAGCAAGTTTCTGGAACAGGGTTGTGAACCATTGTGGAATTTATGATCCATCCTTTACCCGCCATATGACAACCTTTACAGTCTTTTCCCAAATGATGATTGGGTGGGCGATCTTTTTCATGACAAGTTTGACAAGCCATTTTAGCCACTAAAGCATGATTAAATGAACTCGAGCTCAAGGCTGTAGAATTGGGAGCCATGGGCGTTTCAATACAATTTTGAAAGAAAAACATAATAGAGAGAATACTAACAAGTGCTGTAAACTTAATATATAAACGCATGCCTCCCCTCCCTTTGATTATTTTATGAACTGCAAAGTTTATGCTTGCCAAAACAAAAACAGCAACAACTAACAAACATCAAACGAACACGGTTTAAACACTGACTACCTCTTTAACATATCTCATAATGAGACTTTTCCAAATTTGAATTTCAGACCTTAAAAAAGACTTAGGCCTGAAATAAAGTCACTGCTAAAACATGAAGCACTGCTGTGATATACATAAAAATAGCAAAAGGAAAATGAAAGGCATGCCAATAACCTAAAAGACGTTGAAATTGCCCTAAAAGAAGTTGTCGTTTCATTTCCACACCATAACGTCCAAGAAGATAACGACTTTCCTTAGGCCAATAAGATGGAACTGAAGGTTCTACAAATAAATGTTTAAAATCTCCCCAAATAGATTTAAGAAAAATCAAAAGTAATGGAGCTCCTTTCCCTTCTAAAAAACGACGAGGTATACCAACAAATTGGACGGCTTTTGATTTCATCATATCCACTTCTTCCTCATCAATAGGAACTTTAAAATGTTTTAGACATCTTAAAATCCGTCGCTCCCAAGCTTGTGTTTTTTTCCGATGCTCTTGCATTTTCCCCAAAACCTGTATGTATAAATACCGCCCAATAATTCCACTCGTAGCAGAAATCATCATACACCAAAAACTAATGGCCACTAAGCCTCTCACTTTAAAGTCACTATGAAAAATAATAAATGTGGGGCCAAGTAACCCACAAAAGATATGAAAGTGGAGCCAAGACCCAATACGCCCCCATTTAGACATGGAAAGAAGTCTTTTTCTTAAACTATAAACATTCATGACAACCATAAGGCCCAGCCCTATCACGCCCCAAGAATAGCTCAGGAACTTTCCTTCTTCTGTGGTTAATTTCCATTTCCAGTGAAATTTCGAATGTAAAAGAGAAATAACACTCAAAGAGCTTCCTGAACGAATCGCATAATATTCCCATCCAAGAAAAAGGGTCAAAATCAGCCAAATGTATATATAGTATTTCAGTTTCATTTGTTTTTACTATGCTGTCTTTTTTAGTTTCTTACCAAATGCTTTTTCTATTTC
>RFKI01000250.1 GCA_003694355.1 Bdellovibrio sp. | reverse complement strand
GGTCTCAAGAATATGTGAAAAATCGAATAGATAAAATTTTAAGCATTAAAGGGTCTAAAACTGTCGATGAATTCCATCGACAACTTGGAAAAATAATGTGGGATTATGTAGGGATGTCCAGAAATAGGGAAGGCCTTCAAAAAGCCATGACACTCATTCATAACTTGAGAGAAGAATTTTGGGTAAATCTAAAACTTCCTGGGGAGGCAGATTATAAAAATACGGAATTAGAAAAAGCAGGACGAGTTGCTGACTTTTTAGAGCTGGGAGAGCTGATAGCTCTAGATGCCTTAGAAAGAGAGGAGTCTTGTGGAAGTCACTTTAGAGAAGAGTATCAAACTCCCGATAATGAAGCTTTAAGAAATGATGAAAAGTTTAGCCATGTGGCAGCTTGGGAATTTAAACAAGGCGACAGATTGTCCTGGGAACGACATCAAGAAGAGTTAAAATTTGAATATGTGAAATTGACAACAAGAAATTACAAATAGGGGCATGGTCATGTCAGAGACAATAAACTTAAAATTAAAAATTTGGAGACAAAAAGGGCCAAATGAAAAAGGCTACTTTATGGAATATGAGGCAAAAAATGTATCTACACATATGTCTTTTTTGGAGATGTTAGATGTTGTTAATCAGGACTTAATCAAGAAAGGAGAGGAGCCTATTGAATTTGACCATGACTGTAGGGAAGGAATATGTGGGGCTTGTTCTTTGGTCATTAATGGGGAAGCTCACGGAAAAGATAAAGGAACAACAGTTTGCCAGCTTCATATGAGGCGTTTTAAAGATGGGGAAACTTTAATTATAGAGCCTTTTCGAGCGAGGGTCTTCCCCGTGATAAGGGATCTTATTGTAGATCGTTCAGCTTTGGATCGAGTGATGCAGGCAGGAGGTTTTATTTCTGTTAATACAGGTGGAGCTCAAGATGCCAATAACATTCCTATAGAAAAAGAAAAGGCCGATTTGGCTTTTGAGTCTGCAACATGTATTGGCTGTGGAGCCTGTGTGGCTGCTTGTAAGAATGCTTCAGCAAGTTTATTTGTTTCAGCAAAAATTAGGCACTTGGGGCTGTTGCCTCAGGGACAACCAGAAAGGTCTTTAAGAGTCCAAAAAATGGTGGCCCAAATGGATGCAGAGGGTTTTGGTGGGTGTACAAACACAGGTGCCTGTGCTGCGGCATGCCCTAAAGAAATTTCCTTAGAAAATATTGCCCAAATGAATAGAGATTTTCTTAAATATTCTATTATATCAAGGGATGACTAGACCCCTATATTTAGGGCTGGAACTTTTTTTATTTCCATAAATAGGCGGGGATATATACAGAATCCACAGAGTTATCCACATTTTTGTGTTGATTTCTGGAAAAGCTGTTTTTTTCTAAAATTTTTTATTTTTAAATTTAACTATAACGCGCGGAGTCTCTTGTCATTTTACGAGAGGTTAGGCATCAGCACCAAAGATCACTCTATTAATCTTTTCAATAAAGAAAGAACAACAAGCCTCCGATGAATTCTTTGGAGGTTTTTATGAAAAAGATAGGGGAACTGCTTAAAGAAATCGGTTTTAATCCTCATGCTCCTGAAGAAAGTCAAAAAGCTCTTATGCGTTTTTTTCAAAAGGAATACAAAAAGGAATTATTAAGACAAAAAGAGTTATTAAGATCTCCTTTCAAAAAGCCTGGGGAAGAGGAAAAGTGGGAACAGTTAAAGTTAAAGATTTCCTAGGCCAGATAAAAATCTAGTTCTTCTACACAAAAGTCTAAAAAAGAAAACATCCTTACAAAATTTCTACAAAGAAAAATAAATAGACTGGTACCATTTTGGTACCAATTAATAAATGAGCTCAGAGAAGTTCCAAAAAAGGACTCTTTGGAACTTTAAAGAGCAGAACTTCTGGAGGTTTATATGTTTCATGGAAGAAGAATAAAAATGTTTGTTGTGGCACTTATGGTGTGGTCCACGTCGGCTTTAGCCAGTGATCCTATGGCTGTTCCTGGTGAGTTTGTTGTTAAATTAAAAGATGGTGTAAAGATTCAACAGGTTTTTCAACAGCTTGGTCAAGTTAAGGAACTCATATCTAAACAATCCAAAGCTTATTTAATCAAGCGTCCTTTGGTGGAAAAAGCAAGCTTTGCTTTGCAAAGTTTAAATTCAAATCCAATGGTTGAATATGCGGAACCAAATTATATTTATTCTATTGAAAAATTACCTAATGACCCTGACTTAGGAAAATTATGGGGTCTTTTAAATGAAGGTCAATCAGATGGTAAGAATAAGGGTCTTCCCAAAGTAGATATTGATGCTGTAAGAGCATGGGATATTCAAACAGGAAGTCGAAAAGTTGTTGTTGCTGTTATTGACACAGGTGTGGATTATACTCTTCCAGATTTAAAACATAATATCTGGGTAAATAAGGCAGAACTCAATGGGAAAAAGGGAGTTGATGACGATGGAAATGGTTTTATAGATGATATTCATGGTTATGATTTTGCAAATAATGATGGGGATCCTAAAGATGATCATGGTCATGGTTCTCATGTGTCAGGAACGATTGGAGCTGAAGGAGATGATGGAAAAGGCATTGTAGGGGTTAATTGGAAAGTTCGAATTATGGGGGTGAAGTTTTTAAGTGCCAGTGGTTCTGGAACTTTAGCTAATGCTGTAAAAGCCATTGATTATGCCACTCAAATGGGAGTGGATATAATGAGTAACTCTTGGGGCGGTGGAGGTTATAGTAAAGCCCTCGAAGAAGCCATTCAAAGAGCAAATGATGCTGGTATTCTTTTTGTTGCAGCTGCTGGAAATAGTTCTTCTAATAATGATAAAGATCCTCATTATCCTTCTAACTATGAAGTGGATAATGTGCTTGCCGTTGCTGCTATAGATAATAGAGGTATGCTTGCTGGTTTTTCAAGTTATGGAAGAACTACAGTTGATGTAGCTGCTCCAGGGGTTCGAGTTTATAGTACAACTCCTAAGGGTTATAAGTCTTGGAGTGGAACTTCAATGGCAACGCCTCACGTTTCTGGTGTGGCTGCTTTGTTAATGGCTAACGAAAAATTTAATTCTCCTAAAGAAATTATTGATCGTATTATTTTTTCAAGCCGTCCGTTGGCTGGACTAAGAAATAAAGTGTTAAGCGGTGGGATTGTAAATGCTTATTATGCTTTAACAAACCAGCAAGCACCAGCAGACCCCAATGATCCATATCAATGGGATAAAGAGAAAAAAGTTGTTTCTACGCCACATCCTTATGAGTCAAATAAAACTTATACATTTACAGTGACTCGAGAGGGGGCCAAAAAAATTGCTGTTTATTTTGAAAAATTTGATGTTGAGGCAGGTTATGATGAAGTGACTTTCAAAGATAGATCTGGAAAAGTTATAGGTGTTATGACAGGGAATCAAGATGAAAGTTTCTCACCTGTTGCTGAAGGTGACACCATCGTTATAGAGCTGAAAACAGATAATATTATTAACAAATATGGATTTGATATTTCTCAAGTTGCTTTTGTGACAAAATAAAAGTTGTTGTAAAATATTTGTATCGTAACGAAACTAGACATGGCCAACTTAAGAGTTGGCCATTTTTTCTGATGAAAGATCTGATGGAAGAGGCTTTAGAGGAGCTTCTTTTTTTATATAAGAATCTTTTTCAAAAGAAGCATTTTTGAGAAACTTTTCTATTCGAAGGCTTACAAAGTCTGGCAAGTCCAATTGAGTGCAGTGAGACCCATAGGGAACCATTAATAGCTCACTGTTTTTAATTTGTTTATGCATTTCTTCTTGGTATTTCATAGGAGTTACAGAGTCATTTTTTCCTCCAATAATAAGAGTTGGAATCGAGATGTTGGGGTAAAGAGGCCGAGCATCATATTGGATCATGTCTTCGAAGAGGGTTAGAAACGTGGTTAAATCGATGGAACTAATTCCTCTGGCATAAATTTCCACATCCTTTAAATGTGTAAGATTTAAATTAAATCCTCCAGCAAGAGCACTTAAACGAATAGCAATAGGATTTTTTGTAGCTAACTTCCAAAGTTTAGTACAGACTCCAGGAGCAAGATCATAGCCTGACTTAAAAACTTCAAAAAACTGGCTTACCAGATCTGTTTTAAACATACCCCGAATAGGATTAGAGCCAAATCCATTTATAAAAGTGAGGTTATGAAAATATTCTGGAAACATTTCATAGCTGCAAAGAAGAACTTGAGCTCCAAAACTATGACCTAAAAAGCCTGCTTTTGAAATTTCAAGATGATCTAATAGTCCTTTTAAATCTTTTGCAAGACTTTTAATGGAAATATTTTTTATATTTTTGGGAACTTCACTTTTATGATGCCCTCGATAATCAAAAACAATTGTTTTATAGTTTTGAGAAAAATATTTGATTTGATGTTGCCAATGATTGATTAAACAACCGATACCATAGCAGAAAACCAAAGGAGGTCCTTCTCCTCGAACTTCGTAGTAAATTTTTGTGCCATCAAAACTTTTAAAATAACCAGTTTTTTTTTCAGTGATTTTCATCATGGAAGCCCACCTTTAACCGGGAGTTATTTATGGAGATAATATCTCCTTCTTTTAATATCTCGGTTTTTTTACTCTGGCCATTGAGTAAAACTTTATCGGGATGCTTTGTGTAAAAAAGGGGCCCTTGGGGGGATGGTCGAATTTCAAAGCTAAAAAGAGGAGCTTCTTGCTCCCAGAGAGGAAGGTCTGTGGAACCAATTTTGCGGGGTCCATATCCAAGAATCCACTGGGTGGGTACTTGAGGACCACTGATAAAAGTGAGGATTAAGGGAGGAGAAAAAGGCAGTAGGTTTTGGTTCAAGTTTTTGGTAATTTTTTCCAAGTCCCGACACTTTTGTAATAGGTGCTCATTCCAAACAGATTGATGCGATTTGTCATCATTATGCTCTGTTGATGGAGTTTCTTCGGGGCCTATAACCTCAAAGAGGGTTTTTCCTATTTTAAATTCCACTCCTTTTGTGAGAGGAATTTGGCTTGTGATTTTCTTTTGAAATTTCAACTTGTTATGAGATCCAAGATCCTTCAAAAGGAAGGAGCCATCTTTTTGTTGGACCACTTGGGCATGTTGGCGTGAAATACGGTCGTCTTGTATCAAAAGGTCGCCACTTTTGCGCCCGATAATCATTCCCTCTTTTAAAGGGGTAATAAGACCTTCTTGGGGGCCATTTTTTATGAGCAGGAACAAAGAAGACATATTTAAAGTATCTTTTGTTTTTCTTTTTTTGGCAAAACCTCTCTTTGAAGGGCGTTTGTTTGCTCTTTTTTTAAAAGCGTGATACACAGGCGTCGTTAAGTACTGATGAACCTTGCTCCTTTTAGAAGGGGGCTGTTAAACCGAAAGGAATTATTTTATGGAAAAACTAAATGTAAAAAAGCCTGTTAGAAAATATGAAGCCGTTATTATTTTTAATCCCGATGTTCCAGAGGAAGAACAAAAAGAGTTTTTTAGAAAAAACAGAGATATTATTAAAAGCTTTCGGGGAGAAGTAAATCACATAGACACATGGGGTAAACGACGTCTTTCCAATCCTATTAATAAGTTTTCCGTGGGAACTTATTTCCACACAACTTTTGAGGCTGATCCTGCCTGTATTGCAGAATTAGAAAGAACCATGAGGATTAATGACAAAGTTTTACGATTTTTTCATCATCGTTTGGATGATCGGATCAGCTTTTCTGATTATTTAGACAAATATAAAGAGACTCTTGCTCTTTCTACAAAGAAAGAGCAGGAAAAAGAACAGAAAGCTCAAGCTCGTAAGGCTAAGTTCAATAAATAGGTCTCTTTGCCCTTAAAGGACTTGCTTTATGCAAAAGTCAAAGCTGCGTTTAGTATTATTATTTTTCAGTGGAGTGGTTTTAACACTTTTTACAGGTGTTTTTGGATCAGTTTTTTTTCGTTCTTTTTATAAAAAAGTGCCTCCTATGTTTTATTACATGCTGTCGTTTATTGTTCCTTTGTTTTTTTTAAATCATTTTGTTTCAGCCCTTTTAT
>RFKI01000249.1 GCA_003694355.1 Bdellovibrio sp. | reverse complement strand
TACGAAAGGTTTATGAACACTATCCTAGAAAAGATGAGATCTTGCTGCGTTTAGGGAAGGTATTGTATAACATGAAAAAATATGGAAAATCCCTTTCTTTTTTGAAAAAAGTGAAAGAATCTAATCTTTCTGGTTCCGAAAAAATTGAAAGAGCACAGCTTTTAGCAAGTTTGTTTGAGAAGATGGATGACTTAGAGATGGCGAAAGCCTATCTTGTCAACTTATCTCAAGAATGGAAGGGTGAAGGGGAGAAGCTTGCCCCATTATATTATCACTTGGCCAAGCTAAATTTAAAAACAAAGCAATATGATTTTGCTAAAGCGTCTATAGATAAATCTTTGAATCAATTCGAGAAAATGGGAAAAACTGACAGCAAGGAATATGCTAAAGCCCTTGAATTAAAAGCAGAGATTTTAGTGGCCTTAGGGAAAAAAATAGCCGCTGTTGATGTGTATATGAATCTCCTTAAAAACTTTGAGTCAAAAATGCCACTAGAGTCTGTTCGTTATAAGGCAGGTTTAATTTTATTTGAAGAGGGAGATTTGATGGGGGCAAAGAGAATTTGGAGTCGCCTTAAAACATCTAGTAAGAAGAACTTTTATGCAGAGTTGGCCGAAGAAAAAATGAAAAGTGAAGAGTGGTTTCAAAAATACAAGAAATATATGGACCGCTTTCCAGCATTAAGCTCTTCTTCGAAAAGGAGTCAATAAATATGGAGATTTTATACACCATAGATCCTCAAATGAAGAAAATTTTGAAAATGGCCGAGAATGTGGCTTCAAGCAGAGCTTCCATCTTAATTTATGGAGAAAGTGGAACAGGAAAAGAGCTTCTAGCTCGTTTTATTCATAGTAAAAGCACTCGATCAGATAAAAGGTTTTGTGCGATTAACTGTGCTGCAGTCCCTGAGGGTCTTTTAGAAAGTGAACTTTTTGGTTACGAGCGGGGAGCATTTACAGGAGCTGATAAAAGAAAGCGAGGACTTTTTGAAGAAGCCCATGGGGGGACTTTTTTGCTGGATGAAATTAGTGAGATGCCACTTCTCCTTCAAGCAAAGCTTTTAAGGGTTTTGCAGGAAGGGGAAGTGCAGCGCCTTGGGGGAAGTGAGCCTATAAAGGTTAATGTTCGAATTATTGCAACGACTAATAAGAAATTAGAGTCTTTAGTTAGACAAAAGCAGTTCAGAGAAGACCTGTATTATCGATTGAATGTGATTCCATTAGAAGTACCACCTTTAAGGCAACGGATAAGGGATATAGAATTTTTATCTAAAATATTTATTGAATGTTCATGTAGAGAAAATGGCCTTCCTCTTAAAAAACTATCTCCAGCAGCTAGGAAAAAGCTTCTTTCTTGGAGGTGGCCAGGAAATATTAGAGAACTACAAAATGTGATAGAAAGATCTGTGTTACTCTCTAGGTCAGATACTATTTTAGAAGAAGAAATTCTGATTCAAGACCAAGAATCTCATCGAAAAAAAGAGAGGTCTTTGCAACCCGGTATGACTGTGCATGAGGCTGAAAGACTTTTGATTTTGAAAACTTTGGAATTTACAGGACAAAATCGAACTCAGGCAGCCCATTTATTGGGAATTAGTGTGCGCACTTTAAGAAATAAGCTTAATGAATATAAAGCTCAGGAGGTTTTATGAGTGATTTGTTTGACAAGACAACAGATGCTCTGGCCTCATCATTAAATTTTAGGTTGATTCGACAAAATATTACAGCTGCTAATATCGCTAATGCAGAAACGCCAGGTTATAAAGCAAAAAAAATTGACTTTGAAGAAGCTTTGGAAGCAGCGATTGATCGTGCTCATCGTGTGTCTGCTACAGTCGATAGTAGTGATCATTTTCCTGTGGGAGCAGGACCTATTTCAAAAGTAAGAGCCGATATTTATGATAATCCTGAGGGAAACGTAAGCAATGATGGAAATACAGTCGATATGGAAAAAGAAATGGCAACAATGGCTGAAAACTCTATTTTGTATAAAGCGGCTCTTCGACTGATTAATAAAAAGCTAGGTCTTATGAAGTATGCAGTGACAGAAGGGGGGCGTAGATAATGGATTTTTCTACAGGATTGAGGATTTCCAGTAGCGGTCTAACAGCTCAAAGAATGAGGATGAATACGATATCCAGTAATATTGCAAATATTAATACAACGAGAACTCCAGAAGGGGGGCCATACCGTCGAAAGGAAGTTGTTTTGGAGGCTATTCCTGAGGCCAAAAGTTTTGGAGAAATTCTTACAGGAAATGTTGATAGGAATTTGCAGAGGGTCCAGGTGACCGATGTGATGGTAGATAGAAAAGCGCCTCTACTAAAGTATGAACCGGACCATCCCGATGCGAATCCACAGGGCTATGTTGCTTATCCGAATATTAATCTAATGGAAGAGATGACAAATATGATACAGGCAACTCGAGCTTATGAAGCGAACGTTTCAGCTCTTCAATCGTCCAAAGATATGGCCTTAAGTGCATTAGAAATTGGACGTTGATTTGGAAAAGGAAAAAATTACCTGTATCATAGAATGAAGGAGAAGCCATGGATGGTTTAACTGTTTCAAATTTAAATACTATTTTAAAGAATGGGACTGAGTCTCTACAAAAAAATAATAATAATGATTTATTAGAGTCTTCTAAAGAAGAAAATTCTTTTTCTGCAACTTTAAAATCAGCCATTGAAAAGGTAAACGCTCTTCAGGTTGATGCTGATAAAAAAGCTGAAGATCTTGCAGTTGGAAAAGCTAAGAGCATTCATGAAGTTATGATTGCCGCAGAAAAAGCAGATATTGCTTTTAAATTAATGGTTCAGGTTAGAAACAAGTTATTAGACGCTTATCAGGAAATCATGAAGATGCAGGTTTAATTAAAAGGAGATAAAAACATTGAAGGAAGTTTTAGGCAATTTAATTGCTCAATTTCGGGAATACTATAAGTCTTTACCTCCTATAAAAAGAAACTCTTTAATGATTGTTTCTTTTTTGTCTGTGATATCAGTTCTTGCTGTTGTTTTGATGCTTTCAAAGGCAGACTATGAGGTGCTTCTTTCTAATGTGAACCCAGATCAGCTTCCACGTGTTATTGCAGAGTTACAGAAAAAAAATATTCCATTTAAGCTAAAGGATAATGGGAAGACTATTTTAATTCCTGAGTCTCTTTTGCCTTCTACTCAAATGGCTATTATGTCAGAGCTTGGAGGGTCGAACATAGGAACTATGGGATTTGAGTTATTTGCAAAACAGGATTTCGGAGTGACCTCTTATGCCCAGAGAGTTACTTTTCAAAGGGCTCTCCAGGGAGAGCTAATGAGGTCCATTAATACGATCGAAGCCGTTAAACAATCTAAGGTGATCTTAGCTTTGCCAGCTAAGAAAACATTTTTAGAAGAAGGCGGTAAACCAACAGCTTCTGTTGTAGTTGAACTATATCCTAAAAGGCATTTATCTGAGGATCAAGTACGAGGTATTACCTATTTGGTTTCATCTGCTGTAGAGGGAC
>RFKI01000248.1 GCA_003694355.1 Bdellovibrio sp. | reverse complement strand
CCCATATTTCTTTTGCTTATTGTCTTTATTAAATGGAAGCTAAATTGGAAAGAGTTAATTTATTCTTCATCAAGAATGCTTGTCCAACTCCTACTTATTGGTTATCTACTTAACGCTATTTTCAGCCAAGAAAGTCTGTTTTGGACCTCCTTAATCCTTATCGTCATGTTGATATCTTCCTCTTGGATATCGTTGCAAGTGATAAAAAAGTATAGAAAAAAATTCTTTTTTAAGGCCCTTGCAGCTCTTTTTTTAGGTTCTCTTCCTATACTATTCCTTACAGTGATTTTTGTCATCCCATCTAATGGACATTGGTATCAACCCTCGTTCCTTATTCCTTTAGCGGGAATGGTATTCTCAAACTCGATGAACACCCTTTCTCTTTCTGCGGAACGCTTCTTTAGAGAAAAAAACAATAATGAAAATGAAATGACAGAAGCCAAAAAAACGGCTTTATCAACATCTTTAATTCCACAAATGAACCGCTTTTTAGCGGTGGGCCTTGTGGCCTTGCCAGGGATAATGACTGGACAAATCCTCTCAGGAGTAGACCCTTTGCTGGCTGTGAGATATCAAATTGTTATCATGACAATGATTATGGGAGCCAGTGGACTTTCTGCTGCCATTTTTTTAGAGTGGATGACTCAAAATCCACCAACCGTTAATTAACCTCTTCACTCTTTCTCATCCACAGTCTCTTCTAAACAGTTTTCCAAAAAGCTTTTCAAACGACTCACCCTTGTTTCTCATTTATATAACTAGAATTATCGGTTGGGGTGCTAAGTGCTTGTACTTTTTAGTTTTTTGGTGATCATCTACAGTTAAATGAGAAGGGCCTTTTAACTGGCGGAGAGAGGGGGATTCGAACCCCCGAGGCGCGTGAACGCCTGCCGGTTTTCAAGACCGGTGCTTTCAACCACTCAGCCATCTCTCCACTTATCAATTTAAAAATTTCCATTCATTAAGGCAAACTAAAAATTGAAAATTTAAGATGACCCTTAACTTAAATGAAAAAGCCAAATGATCAAAAATGTGAGTGGTAGGGGCTCCAGGACTCGAACCTGGGATCCTCCGGTTATGAGCCGGATGCTTTAACCAACTAAGCTAAGCCCCCTTATGAACCATTTCCGTCTGAATTATTTGTGGAATCAGAGGATGAAGTTGAAGGCGTTGTCACAGCTCCATCAATAAAAGTTCGTAATTTACTGGATCTACTGGGATGGCGCAACTTCCTTAAAGCTTTTGCTTCAATTTGTCGTATCCTTTCTCGCGTTACATTAAAGTCTTGCCCCACCTCTTCTAAAGTATGATCGCTTTCTTCTCCAATCCCAAAACGCATTCTTAAAACCTTCTCTTCTCTTGGGGTTAATGTGGCAAGAACTTTACGCGTTTGCTCTGCCAAGTTTAAGCTGACAATAGCATCAGAAGGATTAATGACATTTTTGTCTTCTATAAAATCACCCAAATGAGAATCTTCTTCTCCCACAGGTGTTTCTAAACTAATGGGCTCTTTAGCGATTTTTAGAACCTTACGGACCTTTTCCACTGGCATATCCATCTTAGCTGTTATCTCTTCTGGCAAAGGCTCCCGCCCAAGTTCCTGAACTAAAAGACGTGATGTCCTTACAAGTTTATTAATTGTTTCAATCATATGTACAGGAACACGAATGGTTCGAGCTTGATCAGCGATAGCTCGAGTAATCGCTTGACGAATCCACCAAGTTGCATAAGTCGAAAACTTATATCCACGACGATACTCAAATTTATCCACAGCCTTCATCAGCCCTATGTTACCTTCTTGAATAAGGTCCAAAAATTGAAGGCCTCGATTGGCATATTTTTTAGCTATAGAAACCACAAGTCTTAAATTTGCTTCAACCAATTCGGCCTTGGCTTTATCAGCTTCACGCTCTCCTTTCCAAATAGCTGTATTGATGCTGCAAATCCACTCATAAGTCATTTCTGTTTCTTTTGCTAATCGATCTAGACGCTTTTCTGCATCAACAGCATATAAATAATGTTGACGAAATTGCTGAAAAGATAACCCTGTATCTTTAGTCATCTTGGCAGCTTCTTTATCACTACTTTCCACTAGTTTATATCGCTCAACAAGCTCCTCAACACTTTTACTAAAAGTTCTTTCTAAAGCTTCCTTACGGCGCTTTCGAAGTGTGGCCATTCGGCTCACTAAATTTTTAAACTTCACAACAATACGATTAATGGTTTTTCTATTAAAATTAATGGACTCAAAGTTCACCATTAACTCTTTGTTCAGCTTTTCCAGGGCCTCATTGGCTTTCTCCGCTTCTTTTGACTTCAAAGGATGCTCTTTTAAAATCTTGAAATATTTTTTTGCTTTCTTTTGATAGGTCTTTACATGGCCGATCAATTCATGAATTTTTTCAATATACTCAGACTCTTCAAATTGTGTGTCTTCATCCTCAAGACCTCGAAAAATGGACTTGACCTTGATGCGACCCGCATCCAACCTCTCCCCCAAAGCTATAATTTCCCTGGTTCCTATGGGAGACTTTAAAATGGCTTTTACAATCTGCCTTTCCCCTGTTTCGATTCGACGAGCGATTTCTACTTCACCTTCTCGAGTTAAAAGTGAAACTCCTCCCATTTTCCTTAAATAAAGGCGAACAGGATCTGTCCCTTTGCTATCAGTTTCTTCTTCTGAGACATCCTCTGCCTCTGAGTCTTCAAATAAAATCTCCTCTGCCGTCCGCTCATCTGTCTTCTTAGCAGACGACTCTGTAATTTCTACATTATTCACTTCCAGGCTTTGCATAAGAGTGTCCAAGACACTGGGAGAAGTGATTTCTGGAGGAAGTTGGTCATTTATTTCTTCAATGCTTAAACTGCCTTGAGACTTGGCCAGTGCGATAAGTCGCTGAATTTCCTCTTGAATAAGCTTTCGTTGTTGTTCCTCTGAAAGAGGTTCTTTATGCTTTTTGGACTTTTTTGAGGTCTGCTTTGCCATAAAACTTTTGCTCCTCATTTTTAAATCATTTTCGATTTCTCTTGTTCTAAATGTTGCCTCTCCCGTTGAATATTCATAATTTGTTCCAACTTTTTCACCTGTTCTTCAGGAGAAGCCAAAGCCATGTCAGCCTTTAATTTCTGAATTTGAGCCTTTAGCGCCCGGCTTCTTATCTGCCGAGAACAATCAACATACATCCTTTCTAGCTCCTCCCTTGACATCTCTGAAAAAGGGGGGGCCATAAAAAGGGTAATGTACCTTGAGGGGCTCACCTTCTCTACCAACAAACTTGTTAATTTATCAAAATCACTAGTGGTTTGTCTACTCTCTTGTGCAAGCTGAATAATTTTTCTAATTCCCTCATGAGAAATGTCATTGAGCAAGGCTGAAGCAAAAAAACGGTTCCAAAAACCCTCTTCCATAAGAAGGAGATTCAGAAGGTAAAGCTCTGCTCGTGGCGGATTTTCAACCTCTATGATGTCCTCCTCTCCTTTCATATTACTCTCTTGTCTTAACGACAATTTTTTATTTCCTTCCTCCAAATCCAAGCTCTTTCTACTTTCCTTTTTCAAAGTTGAGCCTTTTAAATTTGAAAGCACCCAATCTGAAGGAACACTTAAAAGTTCTGAGATTTCATCTACATAGAGATCAAACAAACCCTTATCAGCGACACTTAGCAAAAGGTCTGAAACCTTTTCCATAAAAACAATTTTACTAGATGGAGAGTTAGAATATTTTGATTTCAGTCGCTGAACCACAAGAGAAAATAACTCTGGAGCCGCCCGAACGACCTCCTTTAGAGATTCAACCCCTTTTAATTTAACATATTCATCAGGGTCCATGTTCTCAGGCAAAACAACCCCTCTGGGCAACAAACCTTCTTGCAGTAAAATAGGCAGTGCTCGCTCTGCAGCCATCTGCCCAGCTTCATCTCCATCAAAAAGCACAAAAACATTTCGAGTCAGTTTTTTTAAGGAACGAGCATGTTCTGAGGTGAAAGCGGTTCCTAAAGGTGCGACAACATTCTTTACCCCTGCCTGATAGAGACTTAGAACATCCATATAGCCTTCTACTAAAAGAACTTCATCTTCTGACTTAATATATTTCGCTGTTTTATGAAGGCCATATAAAACCTCACTTTTATTGAAAATTTCAGACTCCGAACTGTTGATGTATTTAACATCTTCTATATCCAAAGCCCTTCCACCAAAGCCAACCACTCTCCCCTGAAGAGAAATGATAGGAAACATCAAACGGTTTCGAAAAGTATCATAATACCCACCTGAAGCTCTTTTTTTAATAAGCCCCAGAGAGGAAGCATCCTTAACACTTTGTTTTTCTTTCTTTAAAAAAGAAGTCAGAGAGTCCCAGCTCTCATCTGCATATCCTAACATAAAGTCTTTAACTGTTTTTTTAAGTAAACCTCGTTTTCTACAGTACTTCCTGACTGTACTATCTTCTGGGGAGAGAATAAGTTGAAGATGAAAAAAGTCTGCAACCTCTTTGTTAAGATCGTAGTATTTCTTTTTAGGTGAGGCTGTTTTGTCCTTTACATCTCTTTCTATAGGAATACCCGCTCGGTCAGCCAAATATTCTACAGCCTCTATAAAGTTCAATCCCTTCATGGCTTCTAAAAACTGAAAAATATTCCCTGAGCGTCGACACCCAAAACAATAATACACCTGTTTACTATGAGAAACCGAAAAGCTGGGTGTTTTTTCATGATGATCCGGAAAGGGACACAAACCCATAAAACGATCACCACGCCCCCTTAATTGGGTATACTCAGCAATAATATCGACCAGGTTATTAGACTCAGCGACTCGATTAATAAAGTCTTGGCTAAATCTCAAAGAGACTCCTCACAAAATCTTTATGGCTCCTCTCTAGATAGAGAGCGCTACTGTAGTTTAGATTTGACAACTTGGCTAATCAGTTTATTGTCCGCAGCTCCCTTTGCTTGAGAAATCACTTCTTTCATAACAGCTCCCATGTCTTTCATGGAGCTTGCACCAAGTTTCTTTATAACATCATCAACCAGTGCAGCGACTTGTTCTTCTCCCATTTGCTCAGGCAAATAAGTCTCTAAAATTTCCACTTCCTTTGTTTCTTTAGCAACCAAGTCAGCTCGTCCTGCTTTTTCATACTGCTCTATGGAATCCTTTCTTTGTTTGACCTGTTTTTTGATAACAGATAAAACATCATCATCTGTTAACTCTTTAGGGCGAATCTCTATCTCTTTATTTTTTATAGCTGAGTGTAAAAAACGCAAACAGGCAACCTTCTCTTGATTGGACTCTTTCATGGCAGACTTGATGTCTGCCATGATTTGATCTTTTAAAGACATTAACTTCTCCTTTAGAACAACAACTACTTGCCCATTTTTTTGAGCTTTTTCAAAAGTCTTTTTCGAGCTGCAATTGATTTCTTCTTTCTGCGAACACTTGGCTTTTCATAGTGTTCTCGCTTTTTTATCTCAGAAAGTATCCCAGCTTTCTCACAAGCTTTTTTGAAGCGCCGAAAAGCTTGCTCAAAGCTTTCACTTTCCTTTACCTTGACTAAAGCCAAATTTCTCACCTGCCCTTCTATTTTTGATTATTTAAAATGTAGGGATACCAAACCCCCTGCTTCTTGACAATTCATTAACTACCATTCATTTCTCTAAGCTAAAAAACATAAAGGAATAATGCGGCATGTCTACAAGAATTGAACACACCTATATGCAAGAAGCCCTGAAAGAGGCTCAAAAGGCCTATGAAAAAAAAGAAGTTCCTGTGGGGGCCGTAATTATTAAAGATGATCAAATCATTGCCAGAGCTCACAACCAAAAGGAAGCTCATTTTTCCTCCTGTGCCCATGCTGAAATTCTTGCCATTCAGGAAGCCTCTAAACACCTCCAAAACTGGCGTCTTACAGAATGCACCCTTTATGTGACCCTTGAGCCCTGTATCATGTGTGCTGGAGCCATTCTGGCTGCTCGAATAAAAAAACTTTATTTCAGCACCCCAGACCCTAAAGGTGGAGGGGTGTGTTCTCTTTACCAAATTCTCTCAGACACCCGCCTCAACCACCAAGTCCCCTTTCATAAAGGTTTGTTAGAAAAAGAAAGTTCTTTATTGCTTAAGAAATTTTTTAAGGAAAAAAGGGCCGGCTTATTCTAAAGAGGAATAGCCAGGCTGTTTCATAAATCGAAGAGGAGGGCCACTTGACAAAAAGAGAGGGGCCTCTCCTTTTTCTTTAATCTCTTTTATATTTTTAAAAGCCCAGACATAAATGGGCAACCAACAGGTCTCTCTTTTCATCTCGTCCTGGTTAAAGCCCTCTGTTAAAACAGAAAGAAAAATAGCATAAGCTAACTCTTTTCCATCTGCAATGCGATCAATACGATTCCAAATCAGTTGAATTTTACTATCATTGATTTTCAACTCAATTGTCTTCTTTAAAGAATCACTTATGGGATGCCCTTCAAAAACACGGGGATCCACAAAATGACAATATGAAATAAGCAAAGGGTATCTCTTCTTTAAAACAAATTCTTTGATATGCGTTGAAATTTTATCCTTGTTTAAATCCTCATAAATCTGGTCTTGCAATGACTGCCCCCAAGAAGGGGGTGGAACAAAAGTGATCTTTAACTTGGGGGGGACCTCTTTGTGCTTAAAAGATTGCTCCAATCTTCTCAAATATTCCTTTTGTTTTTCCGTCAATTTATTAAATTCCAAAGTTCTTCTAAACTTTAAAAAAGAGTTATAAATATCAGAAGATGAAGGCGGAATATATTGAGCTTCTAAAGATGAAAAGTCTATGGAGTCTTTTTCAAGCTGCAATGATGATTGAGGCGTTGTTGCTAAAATAAGTCCTAACAAAAAAACAGAATAAAATGACGACATGTCTCCTCCCCTCAAAACTTATGCAGCATGTATAAAAAAAATTACCTAGAATCAATGGAAATAGAAAATTTATGAAATATTTTCCCTATTTATATAGAAAGATAAGTCTTTAAGAAGCCACTTTATAGAAGGATGGCAGGGGTGTATACCCTGTATGCTTTTTGGGAAGACGGATCACAAAACGCGTATTAGGGAAATGGGGATCTATTTCAAGAGTTCCTCCATGCTCTTCAATAATTCCCTTGGATATACTTAAACCCAGCCCTGTTCCTTTACCTGTTTCTTTTGTTGTAAAAAAAGGCTCAAGAATTTTGGATCGCAGCTCAATAGGAATCCCTGGACCACTATCAATCACAGAAATCTCAACAAAAGCTTCTTCCTCTTTGGCATAAACCTGTACCCACCTTTCTGCCTGCTCACTCACAGCATCTAGAGCATTGTTTAACAAATTCAAAAGTACTTGCGAAATCTGTGTTTTTCGACACTCTAAAGTCAGTTTATCTGGAATGTCCACCACATCTAATTTGACATCTCTATTCTTAAATTTTTGTTGGCATAATTCAAATGTATCTTTAAAGATTTCTCTAAGGTCTTCCTCTATAAAAGGATCTGAACTTCCTTCTCTAGCAAAAGTTTTAAGTCCCTTTACAATTTGAGCAATGCGATGGGCATGTTTATCTATTTTCTCTAAAAGCTCTCCACACCTTTCACTGGGAAACTCTTCTTTCTTAAATCTCATTAATAGCTCATCTGTCCAATTAATAATCAAAGTGAGTGGATTGTTAATTTCATGCCCTATGGAACTAGCCATTTCTCCCAAAGTTGTCATCTTTGCAGCATCAATCAGTCTTTGTTGTTGTTCAAAAATAAGTCGGGCCGAACGCTTTTGCTCACTAATATCTAACCCAATAATGGTAGCATAAGTTCCATCATCGGAGCGTTTACCAATACATAAAATATCTCGACGCCCCTCTTTTGTTTCCTGTTCCACTTCACTGGTCAGCTCCTGTTGCTCCAATTCAAACAAAGACTGCACAAATATCATATAATTCAGCTCAGCCCCATAAAAACCCACTGTTTTCCCCACAAATTCACTTTCTGGAATACCCATAGCTTCAGAAAGTTTTTTGTTAACTTTTATGTACTTATAGTCGGAGCTCACCCAAGATACAGTAATCGGAGCCGTTTCCAACAGGTCTTTAAATAAAGAAATTTCTCTTTGAACTTGTTTTTGTTTCAATTGCAAGAAGAATAAAACTCCAACGAGAACACTTAAACCAAAAAGAGATGCGTAAAGACTCCAATCTAAAAGGCTTATGTGATCCATAACTGCTTTTTCGGCAATTTCTTTATTCTTTTTGACCTTTTCTTTGAAAGACACTATGAAAGGCTTAAAGAATATAAGCTATTGATAATAATAGGGATATGAACAAAGAAAAAATTTGCATCCTAGGCGCCAGTCGAGGTCTAGGACTTGAAATTGCAAAAAAACTTTCTACAAGAGCACATTTACTCCTTTTGTCCAGAACAGCTCCAGATGCTTCCATAAGGGCTCATCATGACTTTTTATCCTCAGATTTTTCACAAAAAACAGCTCAAGAAAAAGTCCTTAAACATATTCAGGACTGGAACCCTGAAAGAATCTTCTACATTGCTGGTGGAGGTCCTTATGGAGATTTTTCTAAAAAAGAATGGAAGGATCATCAGTGGGCTCTTGAGGTGAGTTTTCTTTTTCCTGCAAGACTGATCCACTTTTTCTCGCAAAAAGACTCTTTAGCTCTTAAGCAAATGGCTTTTGTGGGTTCTATGATTGTGGAAAACAAACCTTATCCCAAAGGAGCTAGCTATGCTGCCGCCAAAACAGCCCTTCACTCTCTTATTGCTTCTCTTCAGGAAGCCTCTCTCCCTTTTGAATTAAAGCTTTTTAGTCCCTCCTACATGGATACGACACTGCTTCCCCCTAGAGCAACCCCTCGCATAAATGGAACTCCAATTCTCTCTCCCCCAAAAGTGGCTCAAGAGTTCATTCACTGGTGCTTTCATGCAAAAAATTCTTGGCACCATGAAGCAAAAGAGCAATAACTTCTCTGCCCGTAGAAAAGATGATAAAAAATAAGAAGTCCTTTAAAAACATTGGAGTGCTCTATGGAAAAAGTTATTATCATCGGCTCTGGACCTGCAGGGCTAACTGCAGCCATTTATGCCTCTCGAGCCAACCTCTCTCCTTTAATGATTGAAGGATTTGAAGCTGGTGGCCAACTTATGACCACTACAGATGTGGAAAATTATCCGGGATTTCCAGAGGGCATTATGGGCCCTGAACTGATGCACTTGTTTAAAAAGCAAGCTGAACGGTTTGGAACACGATTTTTAACTAAAAATGTAACTAAAGTAGATTTTTCCCAACAGCCATTTCGTCTTTGGGTGGGAGAAGAAGAATTTAAAGCCCAATCTGTTATCATTTCCACAGGAGCCAGCGCCAAATACCTTGGACTCGAAAGTGAAAAGGCCTTTCTGGGAAGAGGTGTATCTGCTTGTGCCACTTGTGATGGAGCTTTTTTTAAAAACATGAATGTTGCGGTGGTGGGCGGAGGCGACACAGCCATGGAAGAAGCTTTGTTTTTAACACGATTTGCTAAACAAGTTACTGTTATCCACCGACGAGATGCCTTTAGAGCTTCAAAAATAATGGCTGACAAAGTAAAAAATCATGAAAAAATTAACATTCTTTGGAACTCTGAACTTGTTGATATCCTCGGAAAAGACAATGTAGAACGCATAAAAGTAAAAAATAATAAAACTGAAGAAATTTCAGAAATTCCTATGGACGGTGTTTTTATTGCAATTGGACACAAACCAAATACAGACATTTTCCAAGGACAAATAGAACTTAATCCTCAAGGATACATATTAACAAAACCTCATAGTACCTGGACCTCTGTCGAAGGGGTTTTTGCTGCAGGTGATGTTCAAGACCCCACATATCGCCAAGCCATTACGGCTGCAGGCAGCGGTTGTATGGCAGCTATTGATGCAGAAAGGTGGCTGGAAAATCAGGGTCAGTAAAATGGGAAAAAAGGTTAACACTAAAGATTTTGTAAAAAAAATTGAACACATCACCCGTCAACGTATTGCAAAATCAAAAGTGGTATCCTTAAAGGAGTACAAAAAGTTACAATCCAGAAAAAAAACCCCTACTCTTCTGATTATTGAAGATGACGAAACCATGAGAAAATCCTTCAAACGCCTCTTTGAAGAAGAGGGATATCATGTTATTACCGCAGCAGATGGCACTCAGCTTTCTTCCCTGGCTGATAATACAGAACTTGACCTCATTCTCCTGGATGTGGGATTACCCTGGATTAATGGATTTGAACTCGCCCAGCTTATGAAAGAACATGATGATCTCAAAGATATTCCTTTAATTTTTGTCTCAGGAAGAACAGATCCTGAAGACCTGAAAAGAGGATTTGCTGTGGGAGCAGATGACTACATTAAAAAACCCTTTGATCTTGAAAAAATAAAAAAATCTGTTCGCGTGCTTTTGGAACTCAATAATTCTATATAATCACTTTTAAGAACTAAATGTGTATACTTTGAGCTTTAGATCTTTTTTGAAGAAGCTCTTTGGGAACTCCCTTAGGAATGGCATCTAATAATTTTTTCGTATAATCATCTTGAGGATTTTCATATATCTCTAAAGCACTCGCTTGCTCCACCACTTTTCCTTTATTCATAACAGCCACTTCATCTG
>RFKI01000247.1 GCA_003694355.1 Bdellovibrio sp. | reverse complement strand
TTCCTATATATATAATTTCATTAATTCCCAATACGGTTCAATAAACGACCTTAATAACAATATCTATGATAAATTCGGCTTCAGAATAAACTTCAAAGAAACGCTGAATTCCATAACAATATTCGTTCTTGGAAAAATAAAGGGGTTTGCAGCAACAATTCCCTCAAAGATGATACAACTTTTCATACTAATAATCACCACTTTTTTTATGTTTAGGGATGGCCATATCTTCCTAAATAAATTAAAGCAAATATTCCCCATGGACTCAGCCCACAGGAAGCATTTGCTGAAGAGGTTTAATGATGTTATCTTTGCAGTTGTTTACGGCCAGATAATAACTGCCTTGATTCAAGCAATAATCGCCGGAATTGGTTTCTTCATTTTTGGCGTTAAGTCCCCACTGCTTTGGGCTCTTGTAACATTCTTCCTGGCTCTCATACCCTTCCTCGGAGCAGCTTTTGTCTGGCTCCCAATATCTTTATACTTCCTAATAGAAGGTCTCATACAATCAGATTTTGGGTTTATTGGAAGGAGCATTGGCCTGTTTTTGTACGGCGCCCTGATAATAAGCTTAATTGACAATTTCCTAAAGCCAAAGCTGATATCAAACAAGACACAGATTCATACCTTGTTCATAATCCTTGGAATAATTAGTGGCATATCTGCTTTTGGGCTTATAGGCATAATTCTCGGCCCGTTAATACTTGCACTTTTTCTGGCTTCACTAACAATAATTGAGAGAGAAAAAATCCTTATAAAATAATGTGAAATGCAAAAATGGAGTTAAAAGTAAAAAACCTTGAAATCGCAGCTGGGGACGCTTTAGTAGCAATGCTGAATTATGAGGACGCACATCACCTCACAATATTTCAAGGTGACAGAATCCTAATCCGTGCTGGAAAAAACAATGCTGTTGCTGTTGTTGATATCACACATTCAAACAGCTTAGTTCCAAGAGGCACTATTGGCTTGTTTGAAGAGCTGACACAGAATCTTAACACAAAATCAGGTAAGAAAGTTTTCATATCTATTGCAGAAAAGCCCAAATCCATTGATTATATCAAGAAAAAAATGCATGGAGAAAAACTGAATGAGAAGGAAATGTTTTCTATAATTAGTGACATAGTCAATATGAGGCTGACAGAAATAGAAATAACTTATTTTGTTGCGGCTTGCTATATGAACGAACTCTCATCAAGGGAGATAGTTGACCTTACCGAGGCGATGATAAACACAGGTGAAACACTGGCTTTGAACAAATACCCAATAATGGACAAGCATTGCATTGGGGGTGTTGCTGGGAATCGCACTACAATGATAATTGTTCCCATCGTTGCTGAAGCCGGTCTGATAATGCCAAAAACAAGCTCTCGCGCTATAACAAGCCCAGCGGGGACTGCTGATACTGTTGAGTTCCTTGCCAATGTGTCTTTCTCAATGAAAGGCATGAAAAGGATCATAGAAAAAAACAATTCGTGTTTTGTTTGGGGTGGGGGAATAAACCTTGCGCCTTCTGATGATAAATTAATACATGTTGAAAGGCCTATGTCGTTGGATCCTGTCGGACAGCTTCTTGCAAGCATTTTAGCAAAGAAAAAGTCCGTTTCAGCAACGCATCTTCTTGTTGACATTCCTCTGGGGAAAGGAGCAAAAGTCGAATCAAAAGATAAGGCGCTAATGCTTAAGAAGATGTTTGAGCGCATTTCAAGGCTCTTAAAAATAAAAACAAAAGTAATCATCACAGACGGCAGCCACCCTATTGGAAGAGGGGTTGGGCCTGCTTTAGAGGCAAGAGACGTTCTTTACATTCTGACTAATAATCCTAAAGGAAGCTATGAGCTTAGAGAAAAATCTCTTGAAATGGCAGGCATTCTTCTCGAGATGGGTGGAAAGGCAAAATCAGGTTGCGGAAAGATTATTGCAGAGGAAATTCTCACTAGCGGAAGAGCATACAAAAGGTTCTCAAATATAATAAGGTCTCAGGGCGGAAAAGTTTGTGATCCTGACTCTATAAGAATGGCAAAGCACCATTGCAACATTATCTCAAATTTAAGAGGGAGAGTTTCTCATATTGACAACAAAATAATTTCAAAGATTGCTCGCATGGCTGGCGCGCCCTTTGACAAAAGAGCAGGAATCTACCTTCATAAGAATTTAGGTGAAGAAGTTCATCGAGGGTCTTTGCTCTACACAATCTATTCTGAAAGCAAGCAAAAACTAATGTATGCAAGAAAAATTGCAGATGAAGAAAAAGCGTTTGAGATAAAAT
>RFKI01000005.1 GCA_003694355.1 Bdellovibrio sp. | reverse complement strand
GGCTGTTGCAGCCCAAACGGATGTATTCAAGAAAAGAAAGCTTATTATAAGACAAATTTTTTTCATCATGGTTGCACCTCGCCGTTGAACGTTAAAATCCAATTATCCCCGTTTTAAAAAGGAGAGTCAATGCTTGTTAATCCTCTAAGGAATTAGATACTTCTGCCCAGCAGGTGGGCGTTTCATAAAGCCTTACGATTTTCAAGTTCCAGTTTTGAGGCATTTGTTGGTTGAGAGTATTAAAAGCCAATTGAGCTAAATGCTCTGCTGTAGGAGGAAGGGGTGTGACAACTGTTTTGTGTTCAGGAAGGGAATTTAGAAAATTTAACAGTTCCAAATCCTTTTCATAAACAAAGAAGGCATGGTCCCACGGTTCTAGGATATGCTTCTTTAAAATGTGTTTGAGGTCATGAAAATCGGCAACCATTCCATAAGAGCTGGATTGTTGATCCAGTGAAAGGGGACCGCCGATCATCACTTCCAGCTCATAGTGGTGTCCATGAAGGTTTTTGCATTTGGAGTGATGGTGGGGAAGACGGTGCCCTGCTTCGAAAGAGACTTTTTTGCAGATAAAAGGATTTTGAGGCATTTCATTCCTTTATTGGTAGAATTATTAAGAAATACTTCTAGCTTGGGGGGGCTGAAAAATCAATTTTTTGAGAAGAAAATACAAGGTTGTTTAGGGGGTAAGCAGAGGAAGAAAATGAAAGAAATTGTAAAAGATACAGTGAGCTTTAAAAAAAAACAATATTTTCAATGCTCTACAAAATTTTATTTGGCGACATTTTTAGGCACAGCTGTTGCTAGAATGAGAGTGCTAAGAAAGGAGTAAAAAATGTTAAACCGTCAGAGGAGAAGAAAAATGAAGAAAAAGATGGGACAGGTATTATCGGTTTTATTATTACCACTAACATTGGGTTTCGTGGTCACATCTGTTTCTGCTTATGCAGAAGATCAAATGGACCCTAGCATTCAAGAAGAGGTTCAAAAAGAAACCCTTGTGGTTAAACCCAAGGTATCTATAACTCCACAACAACACACCTCTTTAGCCCAGCCAAATGTGATCCAGCAGCCGCCCACTTATGTTGAGGCTTCTCCGTTATCTTTGTCAAAGGCTGAGCTTATGAGAAAGAAACGGCAAGAGGCTGAAATTGCCACAGAACAAAAGATTGTGGAGAAACTAGAAGAGTCCCGTCTTGAAGATGAAAGGCGACGCGCTGAGCGGCTTTTTGGCAATAAAAACCTCACTGTTTCAGAAGATGATCAGAATAAAGAAGAAAAGGCAGAAAAAGAAGAAAAGCCTCAGACGCCACAAGTTGTAGTGGTTTCTCCAGTGCCTCAACCTTCTGTGGCTCCAGCCCCGGAGAAGGATCTTTCAGCCAATGTAAAAGAGGATTTAAAAAATATTGTTGAAGAAAATAAAGAGAAAAAAAATCAAACTTATGTAAGCCCCAGTGTGGGAATGGCAGAGTACTTAGATTGCCCTTGTTTTGATGTAAAAGGTAATTTGGCTGCAGGTATTGTGGTTGGAAGAGAATTTCCTTCTAATTTTGCTCTTGAGGGTCAATTTATCTATTCCAATTACTATGTGGGACAAGACTATTTTGCTTACAAAGAAATGAATCAATATAATTTTGGGTTGGCTGCAAAATATCTATTGAAATTCAAACGGGTGGAATTCAATGTGGGCGGTATTGCCACCTATACTTATAGAAGATACACCAATCCTTACGGTACAGGGGTTTACTACTATGGCTACCCTGATGATGAAAAGACCTATGCTCTGGACTTTGGGGTCACAGCAGGGATAGACTTTAATATCTCTGACAGAATTGCTGTGGGATTTGATTATCGTTATATGATGAATATCACCAACCGTTCAAACCTTGACTATAGATACTATTATGGCGGGCTTTATAGCGACTACCGTCTGGAAGCCTCCGATTACCAAGTCATGTCTTTGGTTGCCAAGTTTCGTTTCTAACAAAGGAAGAGTGTTTCTTTTGTTACCTCTGATGGGGCGGGCTCGAAAGAGCCCGTTTTTTATATTCTATAGACGAAATAGGGATAGAGTGTTATTTTTTATTTTATGAGATTTTTTTTCTTTTTTTTATTTTTGAGTTGGGGCCATCTTTGCTTTTCAGGACCTCATGCTTTGGTTTTGAAAAACCAGTCTGTGGGGAAACTCAAAGGGCATGTGGTGACCTTGCGTGAAGTTCAAATCAACTATGCTGTGGAGCAAGCTTTGTATTCAAAACCTCAAAAGAAATCTAAAATTCAAATTATTCAAATAACAGACCCTCGTTTTTCCAAAGAGGTGACCGCTGTTTTAATGGAGTGGGCTATTTTTCTAGAAGCTAAAAATTTTAGAGACTCTTGGGAAGAGGCTTCGGATAAAGAAATTGTCAAGGCGATGAACTTTGTGTTGCCTCGTTTATTAAGCACGAAGGGATGGAAAAAATTGGGGGTTCGAACTTTCGAATTGAAGCAAACATTAAAGCGCAAACTGATTGCCAAGGCTTTTATTCGTTTTAAATTAAAAGCTTCAATGGTGCCTATTACAGAGGATGAAGCTCAAAAGTATTATGAAGAAAATAAAAATAAATTTGGTGGAGCACCTTATGAGAGGTTTGCTGATAGCATAAAAGAATTTTTGAAAAAACAGCAAAGGGACCAGCGCCTCAAAGACTGGTTTGAAGTTTTGCAAACGAAGTATAAAGTTGAAAATTTTATGTTAACCCCATAATAACCAAGAATGATAAGGCCTCTTTCTTCTTCTGACAATAAAAAAGCCCTTGCTATTTTCATGAAACAGAGTTGGCCAGGAAGTGCATCTTGGTCCAAAGAGTCTTTGGAAGAAGAGTTGAAACAAGCAAAAAGCCTGGGGTATTTTAAGGATCAGCAATTGCTGGCTTTTCTGCTTTATCGCCAAGTTTTTGATGAAGTAGAGATTACCTTGCTTTTGACGGACCCAGTCTTTGAGGGGCAGGGCCTTATGACGACTCTTTTAGCTTCTTTTGTCTCCTGTCCTTTGACTATTTTTTTAGAAGTGCATGAGAAAAATCACAAAGCTTTGATGCTTTACCAGAAATTTCATTTTCAACAAATCCATCGACGAACTGGTTATTACTCTGATGGCGGAGATGCTCTGGTCCTCAAAAAAGAAAAAAGCCGAGGATGTGACTTTTAAATCTTAACCTTCTTGAGTCGAAGTGAATTGGCAATGACAGAAACGGAGCTGAAACTCATGGCTGCTGCAGCAATGACGGGACTGAGAAGAATTCCAAAAAAAGGATATAGAATGCCTGCGGCAATGGGAACTCCTGCAGCATTATAAAAGAAAGCGAAAAAAAGATTTTGTTTGATATTTTTCATTGTTGCTCGACTTATTTTTCTGGCACGCACGATTCCTTGGAGGTCTCCCTTAACTAAGGTGACTTCAGCGCTTTCCATGGCAATATCGGTTCCTGTTCCCATGGCAATTCCTACATGCGCTCTGGCTAATGCGGGAGCATCATTGATCCCGTCTCCAGCCATGGCAACAATGCGTCCTTCCTTTTGGAGGGCATCGATAGCTTGAGCCTTTTGATCTGGTAACACCTCAGCAATAATACGATCAATATGTAACTTCTGGGCCACAGCTTTAGCTGTGGTTTGATTGTCTCCTGTAAGCATAACGATTTGAACGCCTTCTTTATGAAGCTCTTCAATAGCTTGAGGTGTTGTGTCTTTTATAGGGTCTGCAACCCCTACAATTCCTACTGCTTTGTGATCAATGGCTACAAACATAACAGTTTGACCTTCTTTGCGAAGTTGGTCTGCTTTGGAAGACCAATTTTCTACATTTATCTGGAGGTCCTTCATAAGGGCTTTGTTGCCTAAGGCCACATGGTGGTTTTCAATAAGACCCATGACCCCCTTTCCCGTTATAGCAGTGAAGTCCTGAGCTTCTGTTAAGGAGATTTTTTCTTTTTGAATGCCTCGTACGATGGCTTCAGCCAAAGGATGTTCACTTTGTTTTTCCAGTGAACCGATGAGTCGAAGGAAATCAGACCGAGGATAGGTCTCGCTTTCTACCGTGACTAACTCTGGTTTTCCTTTTGTGAGAGTTCCTGTTTTGTCGACAACCAGGGTATTAACCTTTTGCATAATTTCAATAGCTTTGGCGTCTTTAAATAAAACTCCATGGGTTGCGGCCCGACCTGTGGCCACCATGATGGACATGGGGGTAGCAAGCCCTAAGGCGCAAGGACAAGCGATGATTAAAACCGCAATGGCATTGATTAAGGCATAACTCATAGATGGTTCTGGTCCCCATAATGCCCAGACAATGAAGGTGATAATAGAGGTAAGAACTACAGTGGGAACAAAATATCCTGAGACCTTGTCTGCAAGCTTTTGAATAGGAGCTTGACTTCTTTGAGCCTCAGCCACCATTACAATAATTCGGGATAGTAAAGTATCAGCTCCCACCTTTTCGGCTTTCATAATAAAACTACCGTTACCATTTATGGTTGCACCAATCACTTTGTCGCCTGCTTTTTTTTCAACAGGAATGGGTTCTCCTGTGATCATTGATTCATCTATGGAGCTTTTTCCCTCCAGAATGATGCCGTCTACGGGAATCTTTTCACCTGGACGAACTCTAAGACGATCTCCAACTTGAATGCTTTCAATAGGCACATCTTCTTCTGTGCCATCATCCTTAAGGCGCCTAGCAGTTTTAGGGGCCAGTCCTAAAAGTTGTTTAATGGCTTCATTGGTTTGCCCTCTTGCTTTTAGCTCTAGCACTTGCCCCAAGAGAATAAGGGTCACGATGACGCCTGCAGCTTCAAAATAAACTGCCACATGCCCTGAAGCGTCCCGAAAAGATGGAGGAAAGAGGTGAGGGAAAAGGGCAGCCACCATACTATAGAGATAAGACACGCTAACCCCAAGGCCAATCAATGTAAACATGTTTAAGTTCATGGTTTTTATCGATTGAATGGCCCTGATATAAAAAGGCCATGCTGCCCACAAGCAGATAGGGGTTGCAAGCAGGAGTTCCAGCCATATGCGGGTTTCAGCAGAGAGAAGCTTGGAAATTGGTTGACCTGGAAGTAGGTCTCCCATGGAGATAATAACAAGTGGAATTGTAAAAAGGGCTGAAAACCAAAAACGACGGTTCATCTCGTGAAGCTCTTCGTTTTCTTCTTCTCCCGTGGATATGAGGGGCTCCAGAGCCATCCCACAAATGGGGCAACTTCCTGGTCCTATTTGGCGGATCTCAGGGTGCATGGGGCAGGTGTAAATGGCGTTGGGATCATCTGGTGTTTTTGATTCCTTTGCGGACGTATGGTGGTGGCAGCACTCTGTTTTTTGATGGCCCTGATGAGCACGATGGTGTTCGTGACCCATTTTTCCTCCTTATACCCGGTAAGGGTATAAAAGCATAAAAATAAAGGGGTGGCAAGGGGTTGGCCAGGAGTGTTAGTTCTTTCGGGACTTTTGTTTTTCAGTTACCATGTGATGATTGTATTGTGAGGAATGTTTTTAGCCAGTAAGGGGTATGTCTATGAAGAAAGGAACGGATCATCATAAGCAGCTGAACCGTTTAAAGCGAATAGAGGGTCAGGTGCGAGGCTTAAGGAGAATGGTGGAAGAAAAACGCTACTGCATGGACATTGTTGTACAAATTAAGGCGATTAGAGCGGCTTTACGTTCTGTTGAAATGAAAATTGTGGAAGAACACATTCATGGCTGCGTTTTGAAGGCCGTTAAAAGTTCCAGTGACAAGAAGAAAAAAGAAATTTTAGATGAAATCATAGAGTTTTTGAAAATGTCCCTTAAGGATTAACCTTATTTATAGGTTCTGCCAACAAAGCTTCAAGCTTTGCTACAAGGGTTTCGTAGTTTGCTAAAGCAAAATAGAATTTAAGTTCAGTATTGAATCGAGTGTTAATGGAAGCAAGGAGAGTGGAGTAATCGACTTTTCCGCTCAAATAGGCAGACTTTCCAGAGCGGACAGCTTGTTTGGCTAGAGGTAAAAGTGTTTTTTCAAAAAGCATCAAAGTTTTTGAGGACTCCTCAAGCTCAGCGTAGATATTCTGTGTCAGATTAATCAGTTTGAGCTTTTGGTTTTTGACAAGGGAGGTGGCTCTGGCGAGGGCAGATTGAGTGCTTCGCACATTGTTATTCTGTTTGGAAAAAAACCATAAGGGGATGTTGATGGAAGCCATAAAGGAAGTGAAGTCCGTCCCCTCGTCAGAGGGGTTGGGTTCCCTGAAGGTGTAAGAGGCCTTTAGGTTGAAATCAGGGAAGTATTCTAATTTAGAGAGTTGAATTTTTTTTTCAGAGGAAAGTCTTTGGAGTTCGAAAGCTTTCAAGAGATGGTTGTTGGATAAAACCCGTTTAACCAGGTTTTGGGCATTTAGAGAGTTAAACTCAAGGGGTTTTTTAGTTATAGAGAGGGCTTTTATAGGAAAGGGTAGTTGAGAGGAGCCGATGACTTTAGCTAAGTTATTTTTGGCTATGGTGATTTTTCTTTTGGAAATTAAAATTTTGGAAATAAGGTCTGTTTCTTCCATTTGAAAGTTGATGACTTCAGTTTGAGGGATTTTGCCCAGAGTGTATTTGCTGCGGGCAGACACAATCAGTTGTTTAATAAGCTTTTTTTGTTCTTCAAGAATGTGGGTTGTTTTTATTGCTTTGAAGAGTTCATAGTAATTTTTCTTTACATTGTAGATAATTTCATATTGTTTTTGTTTAAAGCGGTGAAGCGATGCCTCGAACTGCAGGTAAGCGGCTTTTTGTTTTGTGCTGAGTTTTCCTGGAAAAGGTATTTTTTGAGAAATGCTGACTTTTTTGCCACTCATGGGAGTTTGTTGAAGGCTATAAGTGTCTATAGGTAGATTCATCACTTCATAAGTGATTTGAGGGTCGTCATAGGAGCCAGCAGCCTTGAACTGATAGCGGTATTTTTCGGCTTGATTTTTTATAGCCGAGAGCTCTGGGTTATTTTTGAGGGCTTCCTGGATCAGTTGAGCCAATTCTCCAGAAGAGGGATGCTGAGGATTGGCGAAAGTCAGGCGAGGGATGAGGGAGATATAAAAATTAACAAACAGGAAAAAAGAGAGAAGCTTCTTGTTTAAGAGCATGAATGCGCCTCCTTTTCTGAGAAGTTCATCTCTATTAGGCGTGGTTTATGGAAGAGATGTTTTAAAGTAAAATGAAATTTAATATTTTTTTGCTTTTCAAATAAACGGTGGGGGGGTATAGTATTTTAAACTAAAGAATAGCATCTTGTTTTGAGAATTGGGGGATATAATGGGGCGAAAAATACCAAAATATATAATTATTGTATTGTTATTAGTTGTGACTTTTGGTGTGGGGTGTAAAAAACAGCCGACTCATGAGCATGCAGTTCATGAACAGAAAAAGAAAGCTAAAAAACCACTTTATCGGTGTCCCATGCATCCTCAGATCACTTCAGATAAACCAGGACAAACTTGCCCTATTTGTGGCATGACACTGGTTCGAGTGGAGGAAGAACCAGAAGAAGAAACTTCTGAAGACAGGGATTCATCGGGAAAAACATCTGAGCATCAACATGAAAGTCCATCTTCAGAGACCAAACACAAAACCTCAAAAAGGGGGCATTTGCCTGACCATGCTCCCTTTCGCCTCACTTTAAAAAAGAAACAACTGATAGGAGTGACCACAGATGTCGTCAAAAGAAAAACACTTTTTAAAAAAATCAAGGCTGCTGGAAGTATTGCTTACGACCCTGAGCTTTTTACAGCCCGAGCGGAGTATCAGGAGGCGCTCAAGCAATATTTAAGACAAAAAAACAATCCCATTCCTGAAATTCGACAGAGCGCCAAAGAGACTTTAAGGGCCGCGCGGGTGCGCCTCAAGGTTTTGGGGTTAAGTGATAGTCAAATCAATGCCATAAATCCCTATGAAAATCCATCAGATGAGTTGCTTGTTGTCGATAAGGGTAAGAGGCCTCTTGTTTATGCTGAGGTGTATGAATACGATCTTCCGTTTATTAAGCCAGGGCAATCTGTTGAGGTGCGGGCCAGTTTTTTGGAAGGAGAGATGATTCCAGGGAAAGTGCAGTCTGTTGACCGCATTATTAATAGAGAAACTCGAACGGCAAAGGTTCGCATTTTATTAAATAAAACCTCCGTGCAAGTACGGCCAGACTCTTATGTGGATGTGATTATTTATGCTCCTGTGGGAGAGCACTTGGCGGTGCCTTTTGATGCTGTTTTGGACACGGGCTTGCATTCCTTGGTCTTTGTGGAAAAGGGAAGTTTGAACCCAGAGAGGTTTTGGTGGCACTTCGGGCTGGCAATGATGTGGCTATTGGAGCAGGACTTAAAGAGAGAGAAAAAATTGTTACAAGTGCCAACTTCTTAATTGATTCAGAATCACGTTTAAAAGCCGTTATTCGAAAGGCTTCAGGAGGCACAGGACATGCTCATTAAAATCATTGAGGTCTGTGCTAGGCATAAGTTTCTGACTTTGTTTGTCGTTTTATTTCTCATCCTTGCTGGGTTTTCCAGCATGAAACAGATTCCTGTGGATGCCATTCCTGATCTCTCAGACACACAGGTGATTGTGTATTCAAAGTGGAATGTGAGTCCGGACATCATTGAGGACCAAGTAACTTATCCCATTGTGAGTGCTTTGTTAGGGGTTCCAAAGGTCAAAGATATTCGGGGGCTTTCTACTTTTGGTTATTCTTATGTTTATGTGATTTTCGAAGATGGAACAGATATTTATTGGGCGCGTTCACGTGTTTTGGAGTATTTGTCCAAGATCATTCCTCAGTTACCAGAAGGGGTGCAAACAGAATTGGGGCCAGATGCCACTGGTGTTGGATGGGTTTATCAGTATGCTCTTAAGGACACAAGTGGGAAAAACTCCCTAGCAGATTTGAGGTCATTTCAGGACTGGTTCTTGAGGTATCAGTTGCAGGCTGTTCCTGGCGTGGCTGAAGTGGCTTCTGTGGGAGGATTTGAAAAACAATACCAGGTGAAGGTTAACCCTTACCTTCTTCGGTTTTATGGACTGTCCATCTTAGATGTGATGAAAGCAGTTAAGGCTGGGAACTTGGAAATTGGCGCGCGTGTTTTTGAAATTGCTGGTGCGGAATATATGGTGCGTGGGCGGGGGTATATTAAGAATAGGGAAGATCTGGAAAATATTGTCGTTGGAGCTAGTAAAACGGGCACTCCCATTTATTTGCACAATATTGCTACAGTGTCCTTGGGACCAGAGATGCGAAGGGGAGTTGCCGATTTAAATGGGCTAGGCGATACGGTGGGTGGCATTGTCATTATGCGATTTGGAGAAAATGCCCATGCTGTTATTAAGAGGATTGAAGAAAAACTGAACTCCTTGAAGAAATCTCTTCCTGAGGGGGTCGAAATTGTAGAGGTGTATAACCGAAAAAGCCTCATTGACCGAGCTATTAAGACTTTAAAGCATGAACTTAAGATAGAAATGATTGTTGTGGGGATTATTATTTTAATTTTCCTTTTGCATTTACCCAGTGCTTTTATGCCCATTGTGCTTTTGCCAACGGCTGTGGTTATTAGCTTCATTCCCATGTACTTTATGGGGGTTTCAGCCAATATCATGTCGCTTGGAGGTATTGCGATTTCCATTGGAGCCATGGTGGATGCAGCCATCGTGGTGATAGAAAACTGCCATAAAAAGCTTGAGGAGTGGAACAGAAATGGACGAAAAGAAGACTTCAGGGAAATTCTTGTGTATGCCATTAAAGAGGTGGGACCATCGAGTTTCTATTCGCTATTGGTGATAGCTGTTTCTTTTTTACCGATTTTCTCTTTAGAAGCTCGGGAAGGACGTTTGTTTAAGCCTCTCGCTTATACCAAAACTTTGGCCATGGGTGTGGCTGCTGTTTTAGTCATTACCTTGGCTCCAGCTCTTCTTTTGATAATTACCCGGTTTAGAGAGTTCAAAGGACCTTTACCTTGGCTGAATGCTTGGGCGAATAAGTTTCTTTTAGGGTCCACACATTCAGAAGAAAAACATCCTGTGAGCAAAGTTCTTTTTAAAATTTATGGTCCTGTGGTGGACTGGGTGGTGGAACACCCGTGGAAGGTGATCGGAGCTGCCGTAGTAGCTCTTTTTATAACGATCCCCGTATTTTTTAAAATTGGTTCTGAGTTTATGCCACCACTAAATGAAGGGTCTATTTTATACATGCCCACAACCATGCCGGGTATTTCTGTTACAGAGGCTGAAAGTCTTTTAAGAAAGCAAGATGAGATTCTAAAAAGCTTTCCAGAAGTGAGGTCTGTTTTTGGAAAAGCCGGGAAGCCCAATACCTCTACAGATCCAGCTCCTCTTTCCATGATGGAAACTACTGTGATTTTAAAAGACCCCAGTGAATGGAGAAAAAAAGATGTTTGGTATTCTTTTTTGCCAGAGTTTTTAAAGGGTCCATTTCGTTTTTTTCAACCAGATCGCATTACCTGGAATGAGTTGATTGCTGAAATGGATGCAAAGATGAAAATTCCAGGAGTTGTGAATGCCTGGACCATGCCCATTAAGGCACGTTTAGATATGCTGTCTACAGGAATTCGAACACCCATTGGAATTAAAATTTCAGGGAATAATCTAAAAACCATAGAAAAAATAGGCATCCAATTGGAAAGGCTCATATCCAGGGTTAAGGGTACAAGAAGTGTTTTTGCGGAGCGAATTACAGGCGGATACTTTTTAGACTTTGAAATTAAAAGGGAAGCCTTAGTTCGCTATGGGATTTCCGTTGAAGAAATTCAAAAGATTGTCAAAAGCTCTGTGGGGGGGAGTGGATGTGACTACGACCATTGAAGGGCGAGAGCGTTACTCTGTGAATGTGAGATTATGCCAGAGATTTTAGAGAAAATCTGGATGATCTTAATAGCATTACGGTGAAGTCCCGAAAAGGGCAATTTGTGCGGTTGGGAGACCTTGCAGATATTCGAATGAAATCAGGTCCAGGAATGATTCGTAATGATAATGGGCTTCTAACAGGCTATGTTTTTGTGGACATTGATGGAGTGGACATAGGTAGCTATGTGAAGGAAACTAAGGCCTTGGTGAATAAGGAGCTTAAGATCCCTCCAGGATATTCTATCAGTTGGAGTGGACAGTATGAAAATATGATGAGAGTGAAAGAGAAATTGAAAGTGGTGGTGCCCATTACTATTTTTATTATCTTGCTGCTTATATATATGAACACAAAATCCCCCATTAAAACAGCCATTATTTTTCTGGGAATTCCTTTTTCAGCCATTGGTGCTTTTTGGCTGATTTATCTTCTTGGGTACAATATGAGCATTGCTGTTTGGGTGGGATTGATTGCTCTTTTAGGTATTGATGCCGAGATGGCCATCTTTATGCTCTTATATTTAGATCTTTCTTATGAGAATTTTGTAAACAAAGGAAAGATGAACTCTGTAGAGGATCTTAAAAAGGCTATTCATGAAGGTGCAGTTAAAAGAATACGTCCTAAAATAATGACGGTAATGACAACTTTTATTGCTCTTTTACCTATAATGTTGGCTGGTACATCAAAAACAGGAGCTGATGTGATGAAAAGAATGGCAGCTCCTATGGTAGGCGGAATTTTCTCTTCCTTTTTGTTAGAGCTCTTGTTTATCCTGCTATTTTTATGGTATGGCGAAG
>RFKI01000246.1 GCA_003694355.1 Bdellovibrio sp. | reverse complement strand
TGAGGCTTGGGTTAAGGCCCGCTTAACAACTCCTTCGCAGGTTGTGTGGCTTGGCTCTGACCTTGACTCCGGCGATAATGACGCTGACCCTTACAACGAGGTTTGGTGGGCTGACAACCCTTACGACGACTCAGGAAGGGAAACCTATTTTTTGACGCCTTACATAACGCAGACAGGAACTTATTACCTTGACTTCGGCGCTTTCATAGGAGACTGGGACAAACGCGAAGAGGGCTTCGGGGCTTATTTCGATAACATAAAGCTGGTGGTTCGCAAATGAGTAAAAAACACTTTTTTCTGGCAGCAGCCGTTGTTGTGATTCTAATTATTGCGTTCTTTCTTAACCAAAGCATAACAAAGGAAGTGGCATCAGGCAAAGGAAAAAACTTGGTTAATGAGCCGGAAAGCCACGCTGTTCAGGAAAAAGCAGGCATCAACAAAAAAACTATTGGCTCAGAATGCCCACGTAATCTGCATGTAGCTTACCTGATAAACTCAAAAAATAACACCATCCTTGGTGATGATGATATAATGCTTAAAATTGCCAATCTGGGAGAGCAAGAATGGGAATTTGAGGTTTTCGTTGACGATTACTCTGAAGGCTCGATGAGCTTAAGGCCTAATGAGACAAAAACATTGCGCTCAGCAATTATAACATCCTGGTGGAGGTCTCATGAGGAAGGCGCTGATGAAGATGATGAAGCAGTGGAAGAGCCCGGCAAAAAGATTTTCAAGGTTTACTTCTTTGTTGATGGATGCGGATTCACGAGCGGTACTCTTGGCATAGGCTTCAGCTCAAAAAAAGCCATTGTCACATCTGCAGGAGAGAGTGGGGGGGCTTCGAGCATTGAGGTAACAAAATCTGAGCAGATTCATGATTGAATGATTGATATTAACAACCCCCTCTTTCTCAGGTTAAGTCAATTTTGTTGTTTTGAATTATTGTAAAATTTTTTAGTCCCACCCACACCACCCAAAAGCATGAAAGCTTTCTAACTTAACCTTAACAGCAAGCCTTTCTCACAAATTTTATAAATGGCAATGCAAATATTGTTTCTAAAAAGAGGTGTGAAGTATTAGAAAGGCCCAAACCGCGACTGAATTAATTGTAATTTTCTCCATAACATTATTAATCTTGCTAATTATTATTGCCTCAAACCAGAAAACAATGGACTATGTTCTTGGAAGGTATGAGGTTGCAAAGGCAAAAGCACTGGTGAATGACCTTGGAGACGCTGCTGAGCTGGTTTACAAAGAAGGCATTGGCGCTAAAACCACTGTTTTTGTCACGATCCCAAACAATGTTGAGTCCATAGTAATAAGCGGCCCGACAATAACAGTAAACTTGTATTCTAAGGGTAGTTCTAGGCAGATTTACAGGAATTTTGGTTTTAACGTTTCAGGTAAGATAACGCCTGAAGCAGGAGGTCTTTATGTGAAAGTGGAATCAAAAGAGGATTACGTCCAGATAGGTAACTCTCCTGACACGACACCGCCAAATGTTACGAGCATGAGCCCTGAAGGATACATTAATTCTAATATTACAACACTCAACGCGGTTACTGATGAGAACAGCGTATGCCGGTACTGCAAGTCAACTGTGTGCAATGAAGAAACACCTTACAATTCTATGCCAAATACGATGAGCGGCCTGAAAAAAGTTCATTCAGCTTCCCTCGGACCTTTGGGTGAAGGCAGCCACATATATTACATTAGGTGCAACGACACTTATGGTAACATCATGAATTATTCTGCATTAGTACAATTTGAAGTTGACTTATCCCCACCATCTTCTGTAATAAATCTCCAAAATCAAAGTCGTGGTTTGAGCTGGATTTACTGGAATTGGACCAATCCCAATGATCCAGACCACAACCACAGCAAGGTTTACATTAACGACATTTTTTACTCAAATGTTTATGCTCCTAACAATTCATTTAACGCAACAGGATTGTTGAACAACACGAATTACACTATAAAAGTGTTTTCTGTTGACCATGCCGGCAACATAAACACAACTGATTATGGCATAAACACAACCTCAACCGCTTATCCATTAACTATAACATTGAATGTTACAGCAACCACAGGAGAGACGTGCCAGGCGGGCTGCAGCCCGGATGACCTTAATGATCAGGACGGCGGTTGGGAATCAATTTTGGATAAGGGAGATGTTCTTCCAATGTCAATGAGTGACATTCTTGGGTCTGGTAGAGTAGTTGACGTAAAGGTTTACTCTGATTACGGCAACACAGGTGGAGGATTATCAACTGATGCGTATGAAATATATATTTCCAACTCTCAAAATGAGGATGCAGGAACAATTTACTGCAGGATGTATCCCCAAATACTGCCTGACACCAATTTCACGAACAGGCTGTTTGATTGCGAAGACTGGCTTGTGGATAAAAAAATAAGCACAGTGTCAGAAGTTAACGGAATGTATGTCCACATAGATAATGAGGATGATGGTGAGCCAGCCACATTCCATGTTGATTTTGTCAAGGCGGTAATAACTTATTACACGTAAAAAATTTGTGAAAATGAGAAAAGCGCAGATAGTGACTGATTTCACAATGATCATAATAGCTGCCATGATAATATTTCTTTTCATATTCAGCACTATTAACAAGCGCAACGATGAATTATCTGGGACTAGAACTTATCTTTTTGCAAAACAACTAGCAGACCAAGTAGCATCAGCTGTCAACACAGTTCACATTGCAGGAGACGGCACGTCAAGGGAGGTTGTTCTACCGGAGAACCTGAAGGACGGCACACCATACTTAATAACTGTTGAGCCTGGAAACCGCGCTGTAAGGATAAAATGGTATTATCAAAACAACCAGAGAGAATACTCATCAACAATCTTAACATCAAATATAAACGGCTCTCTTAACTTTAACACAAGCGTAAACTTAACAAATGTCAGAGGCACTGTTCAGGTAACATGAGAAAAGCCCAAATGTTTTCAATAGATATAATTGTTGCAGCGGGCATAGCAATCCTCATATTAATAGCTTCAGGAGTTGTCTGGACACATATACACGAGAAAGTTTATCTCTCTGAAAACAAGAATGACCTGGAGGTCATTGCAAGGAATTCCCTTTACTCACTGATAAGGTCTGAAGGTGATCCAACTAATTGGACTCTTTTTAACGACTTAGAGTTTAACACGTCTAACATTAAAGCGCTTGGAATAGCAAAAAGCTTTGGCTACGCTGACCGCTTCGAAAAGGAAAAAGCATTAGGACTCAGCGATGCTGGAGCATGGGAATTAGACTGGAATAAGATGTTAAGACTGTACCAGTTGAACAACACAAAATATGAAGTTATGAAAGAATTGTTAGGAATCAGGGGTGCTGGATATGAGTTTTACTTGACGTTTAACGTTCCGAACGGTATCAACGGATTCTTAGGTCCAGGAAGGATTGCTTACACTTATGGGAAGAGCGACGGTACAGAAGGGAATTCTTCACATTACGGCTTGTACCAGTATATGATTGACAACAATGTTCCTTTTGCTGACTTTCAAGGAAGGTGGGCTGAGCTTCTCGAGAACATCTCAGATTACAACATTGTAATTTTTGAGAATCCTGAAATAGATGACAACGACCCTGCTTTCGTGCCTTACATAGGAACTCTACAAAATTGGGTTGCTAATGGGGGAGTTTTTCTTGAGAAGCAATACGGCACAATGATTGAGATATTTAATGCTTCTGGCGCTACACAAAGCATTTCATCGGATTGGGGTACTGTAGTAAACGTGAGCGACGTTCTTTTAAATGTTGAAGTTGGTGATGTTGTTTATGTTGATGAGGGATACCGCATTAACAAAAACGTTGACAACCTTGTTACTCTGGTTAATTTCACTGATGGGCATGCCCTTCACTCGTGGTGGCCCTACGGAAACGGGCGCGTCATTTACATTCCTGACACTGAAGGAAACATCACTAATGCAAGCATTTTGAAGTATAATGAGACAAGAAGCATGCTTTTCCTTCCAGGTGAAGGAGGAGCCCTTGAGATAGGGATAAAGCCTGATGACAATGCTTCCCACAATGTTAGGGTTGATTCCATAGCCCTTTACAACAATAATTGGACAAAGGTCAGCATGAACGTTTGGCAGAGGTGCTACGGTGTCACTTGCTAAAAAACGGGCAAAGAAAGGAATAATATTCACTCTTGACGCGATAATCGCTATTCTAGTAGCGGCAAGCTTCATCCTTGCATCATTCTTTTACCTTTCAAAAGCAACGAATGTCCCTTATGACAGGCAGGGAATTTATGATTTGTCCCTTGATTCCTTGGCCGTGCTTGAGAAAAAAGGGGACTTAGCTTATTCTGTTGAAAATGGTAGTAATTCAACATTAGTCGAGTTTCTTAACTTCTCTCTTTCACAGCAAGTGTGCGGCGAAATAAAGATTTTCAACACAGACACGTTCCAATTGCTAACAGCAACAAAGCCAGGATGCACGCCGATAAATGAGACTTCTTTTGCGCGCAGGGTTTTCATAGCCAATAACTCCAAAATATACTATGCTGAGATGGAGGTCTGGTTCAAATGAGCAAGCGCAGCGTTTTATTCACAATAACCACAATCCTCCTGCTTTTATCAATATTTGTTCTGGCAAGGACATACCTTGAGAGGGTTAAGGAATTTCAAGAGTCTTTCACAGAGTCAGGAATTGGCCATCAGCTTCGCTACATAGAGGATGATATTATTTCAGATTCATTTACTGACCTGCTTCAAATAAACCTTAATTCAATAAATAGGACTAATGACGAGGTCAGGTTATACTTTTCTAATGCTGGTAAGCTGTCCAAAAACATTAATCATACAAAAATTATAAGTGATTATGTCTCTTTCGTAAGCGGGTGGTACTCAACTTTATCCAATATAAATGTAACTTTTACTAACATGGCTCCTGTAATGGTTGTTCAGCCTTATAACACCACTTTTACTTATAACAGCACAACATTTTCTCTTGCCACACCAAACCATTCAGTTCTTAAGAGAATAAACGCAACAATTATTGTTAATAATTCAATCAATAACATTGTTTCAAACAGTTCTCCAAGCAATTCCTCCACATTGATTGAGATAATTGTTAACATAAGAGATTCTAATAACGAAGGACTCTTAACAAATACTTCTGCATGGCTCGACCCTGTTGATCCTACTCCAACGCCGTTCCAAGTAAGGTTTCCTAATGGGACTTTTGTAAATGTGTTGTTTGGAAAAATTGATGGAAGAGAAGGAACTTTCAAAGTTGAGCTTAATGGAAGCATTGAAGCAAATATTACAACTCTTGAAATTGCTTATAATATTACTAATGAGACAATATTCTTGAGGTCAGGTGCAAACGTTTCAATACAAGCAGGCGCTGGCGAAATAACAAAACAAGAAGATATTCTTCTAGCAGAAGATGTTGGCGCGGTGATTCCTGTCTCTCTAAATTACAGCTGCAACCCATGGGATCCAATAATCATATTAACAGACAAATCAGTTTATTCCCAGTATGAGAACGTGACAATAAACGGCACTTGCTTCATAGTTAACGGAAACGCAACAGTGTGGATAAGAAACGCAACAAACCAGGACGTCAGCGGCTTCCCTGTTAATGTAACAGCAGACACTAATGGCAATATCTCATTGCAATGGAACGCAACTGTTTGCGGTGATAATTTCACAGTGTCAGCAGAGGATTTGACCACTGGCAGAACTGACAGCACTGGAATAAATATAAGCTGCGAGCCTTTGGCAAACGTTACGGTCTGGGCTGAAGAAGAAGTTTACATCTTACACAATAACGTTACAATTCTGGGAGAGCATTACTCTGTCAGCTCAAACGTTACGATATGGCTGATGAACTCAACAGAGAACATGAGCGGCTTCCCTGTTAATGTAACAGCAGACACTAATGGCAATATCTCATTGCAATGGAACGCGAGCGTATGCAACCAGACTATTATAATAAAATCATTAGACATAAACACTTCAAGAACAGCAAACGACACTTTCAACGTTTCCTGCGGCGACACACTTGCTCCGACAGTTAATTTAATAATCCCCCTCAACAACAATGTTTCGCCTTACCCAGAAGTATTGTTCATTTACAATGTTTCAGACTCAGACTCAGGAATAGAAAACTGCTCATTAATAATAAATGGATCTATAAATGTCACAAACTCAACTGTTCTGGAGGACCAAAACCAGAGCTTCACCCTAAACCTGGCAGACGGCACTTATACGTGGCAAGTGAACTGCACTGACAACTCAACAAACCACAACGTTGGCGCAAGCGAGCAGCGCAACCTAACAGTAAATATAACTCAATACTCTGGAGTTCCTGCTTCTTGCTGGGAAGAAGATTCTAATCCTACATGGGATGTTGAAGTGCAGTTTTACAATGACGGATCTTATGCCACAGGCGTTGATGAAAGCCACCAGATGCCAGACTGGATTGAGTGCAACTTCCCTGACTTGGGTATTCCTGAAGGCAGGGAAATAGATGAAGTTGGAGTGTTGTTCGTTCACCGCGACGATTTCGGGGAAGGAGACTTTCCAGGGGATGCTCCTGAAAGGCATGAATTAAGATGCTATGACGGGTTTGCATGGCAGTCAATTTCAACATACCCAACAATAGAGTCTGTCTGGACGAATTACACTAACAACACCCTGGCAAGCTGCATTAACAGCGTTGCCCTGGCAAATGACGCCAGCATAAGAATAACATATGATCCTGCCAGCACTCCGACAGGAAGCATAGACCTTGATTATGTTAAGCTCACTGTCAATGTAATTCCAGGATATTACCCTGAGCTGTGTGAGCGTGTTGAGGATGCTCCTCAGCCTGTTGATTTCAGCTCCGGCCTGAACACTTCCGGCAACACTTTTGGCCTTGGCATGGGTGATGACTGC
>RFKI01000245.1 GCA_003694355.1 Bdellovibrio sp. | reverse complement strand
TAAATAAGAAATATTTAAATAATGCTCGGAAACAACTGACTAAGTAGAAGTCAAGCGACCCTACAATCAACAGTTCAATAATGTACTCCCATTCTTATGTTGAGTATCCTCTCTTCTGTATAAGGACCATGATTTCCGTCAGCTCTCCCCAGTTGACAGCATTGCCATAAGATGGATTTAAAATAAGAACAGGAAAAATGACAGTATGGAAGAATTGCTTAAGATAATCTCCACAAGTAATGTGCCAGCACATAAAGAACTGCTAAGAAAATGCTACATAGAAGCACGGAAAAGCCCTCACCCATCAACGCACAATGCAGCATTGATAGTAGATGGAAGCAACATCCTAATAGTTGGCATAAACACACTCCCACAAGGAATCAAGATGAAAGATTATATGCTCAAAGGAGAGAACAAGCATATCTTTTTTAACCACGCAGAGCAGGATGCAGTATACAAGGCAGCAAAGCTAGGCACAAAAACGGAAGGGAAGACCATGGTCATGCCTTGGTTGCCTTGCATACGTTGTACAAATGCCATAATAAGCGCTGGGATACGCAAACTAATAACGCACAAGCAGATGATAGAAAGAACTGACAATAAATGGAAATATGAATTGAGAGAAGGCTTAAAACTCCTATCAGAGGCAGGAGTAAGTATTGTCAGCTACGATGGCAAAGTTGGAGAACGTGCCTATATGCACGGCGAAGAATGGGAAGCCTGAATAATTAGAAGTAGAGCTCCAATGCCTTTTGGACATCCTTCTTCTCTATTAAGATGTATGTTGTGTTGAATATGCTAAATGTCTCTATTATGTTAATGCCCTTCTCATAGAGCTTCCAGTATATTGTGAAAACAAGGCCTGGCACTTTCTCAGCTCCTTCTGGGTGGACGAGCTCTATTACGCTTAAGCCGGAAATCATCTTCTTAGCCACCTTGCTATATTTTTTGATAGTAGCTTGCTTGCCCATTATCACAGTCCTATTGCCAAAACTCACCTTGACATCAACATCAACTACACTCTTTTCACGAGGGATAACTGCAACAGCGTAATTTCCGTATATGTTGACATCTGTCTTGCTTAGGAATTCCTTAACTGTTGAGCCTTCCTGTAATGATCTCTTCTTAACGCTGTCCATAATGCGATGGATTGCCATTATATAGGACTCCTCACTCTTACTGCTGTTATATGCTCTTTTTATCTCGCGGGCAAGAGCATTTATGTTGACGATGCCCTGCAACGCGTAAGTAAATAGTAGAGGTCTCTCCTCTAAATACTTAGTTGCAAGTTCCTTGGCCGTTTTTTCCATATGTTAGAATTATAACAAAAACTATAAAAAGATTACATAAAGGTTTAACAAAAAATAAATACTAAAAAGGAGCAACAGTAACATGGCAATAGTAATGCTCAACAAGATAAAGAAATTAAATGCAAGCGGCCTGAAGAAATACCAGCCATTAGAGAGCAAGTTAATGAAGGAATTGGAAAAGCAAGGCTACCACCGCACATGGCTACTTAAAGATGAGTACCTAGCAGCCATCTACATTGAGAATAACTCCATAGTGG
>RFKI01000030.1 GCA_003694355.1 Bdellovibrio sp. | reverse complement strand
GCCTTATCCCCATGCTGTTCGTGTGGGAGATTTTGTTTTTGTGTCAGGAATGGGGCCGCGTCAAAGAGGAAAAGGCAATGAGGATATCCCGGGTGTTTTTTTTAATGAAAACGGGCGTGTGGTATCTCATTGTATAAAAACGCAAACACGAGCTACCATTGAGAACATTAAAAGTGTGCTGGAAGAGGCTGGAAGCTGTTTGGAAGAAGTGGTGGATGTCACTTGTTTCTTAACAGATATGGAAGGAGATTTTTCCAAGTTTAATGAGATTTATGGAGAATATTTTGAATCCATTGGACCGGCACGCACCACCATTGAAGTGAATCGGCTGCCAACGAAAATTGCAGTGGAACTTAAGGTGATCGCTTACAGCCCTCAAAAGAATCCTAAAAAGGGGAGTGATTGTGGCAAAGGGTAAAAGCAAGGAGGCAACCAAGCACCTTCTGTTTCAGAAAGTAGCCATGTTCATCGATGCTGAAAATATTGAAATGTCAGGTTTAAAGCATCATGAAGGGCGGACGGACTATAAGAAAATTGTAGAGCAGGTGGGAGATCGGGAGATCATTCGTATTTTGTACTATAAGCCCGTTTATAAGGACATTTCCAAAGAGTTTGAGTTTTTTTGGGCGAACTTGGGGGGAGAAATACGGCGTCCTAGTAAAAATGCCGATACTTTTTTGGTGATTGATGCTGTGACTCTTGCTGATAAAATTGATGTGGCCATTATTGTGGGCGGGGACAAAGACTTTTTGCCTTTGATTTGGTATTTAAAGTCTCGTGGTTGCAAAACAGAAATTTGGTCTTGGCCAGAAACCACTTCGCCTGAGGTTCAGCAGGCAGCTGACAGTTATTTTCCTTTAACGAAGGATTTTTTAGTTAAAGAGGATTCTTCAACAAAGAAAACCCGTAAAAAAAGTTCATCTAAAAAGCGGTAGAGGTTGACGCTTCTTAGTTCCAGTTGACCTTTTTGGGAAAGGCCATTTATAGTGGCCTAAAAAATAATGCGTCCGTAGCTCAATTGGATAGAGTATCTGACTTCGGATCAGAGGGTTGGGGGTTCGACTCCTCCCGGACGCGCTTTTTTAGGGGGCCTTTTGAAATTTTTGCAACAACTTTCGATTTATACCAAAGTCGTTTTAGTCCTTTTATTTTCAACCCTTTCTTTTGTGTTTTTTCAGTATGTTTCGCGGGAATATTATTCGGGGCAATTGGGTTTTATTTTTCTGTTTAGTGCTTTGATTGTTTTATTTGAGGGGTTTCACTTTTCTCTTTTTGTCAAAATCCTCATTGCTTTATTTTTAGGTGTGGCCATCCCTTTTCTGGATGTGATTCCGCATGCGGATCTTGTGGTGATGCGGCCAGTGGGGAGTAAGATATTTATGAATTTTTTAACAATGGCTTTAGTGCCACTGGTTTACTCTTCCATTTTAACAGGGGTGGTGAGCCTGGGGGATTTAAGCAAGCTGAATCGTATTGGAGCTCGCACACTCACTTACTACATTGTGACCACAGCGATAGCCATCACCATTGGTCTTTTGGTGGCGAATGTGGTGCAGCCTGGTAACCATATAGATCCTCAAGTGAAAGAGCAGTTTTTAGGAAAATTTGAAGAAGTGGCTCAGAAAAAAGTTTCCCAAGCCACAAAAAACAAAAAAACCCTTTTTGAAACCGTTCAAAGTGTATTTCCTAAAAATATTCTATCAGAGGCAGGAGATGAGCGTCCTAATATGTTATCTCTTATCTTTTTTGCCATTGTTTCAGGCTTGGCGTTATTGAAGATTGATCAAAAACTGGCGGCACCTGTGATTGCCTTTTTTATGGGAATCACTGAAATGACAATCCAGCTGGTGATTATGGCAATGCGCCTGGCTCCCTATGGTGTTTTTGCCATTATTGGCTCTACGATTGCCTCTACTCAGAGTTTTGACTTGTTGGTGGCATTGGTGCCTTTTTCGATAGCCGTTATTGTGGGATTGTTTTTACATGTGACATTGATTAACACGGTTTCTTTAAAGCTCCTTTCTAAGAAAAAAAATGTTTTAAAAATTTTTGCTTCCATGAAGGAAGTGATTTTAACAGCTTTTTCCACTTCATCCAGTGGGGCTACGATGCCCTTAACTTTAAAAACCGTTAAAAAAGATTTAGGGGTCGGCCCTGATGTGGCAGGGTTTGTGATTCCTTTAGGAGCCACCATTAACATGGATGGAACAGCTCTTTTCCAAGGAGTGTCTGCTTTATTTTTGGCGAATATTTATGGCATTCATTTAACCTTGGGAGACCAATTAACGGTGATAGGTATGGCCGTTTTAGCGTCCATTGGAACAGCAGCGGTGCCAGGAGTTGGCGTTGTGATTTTAACCATGATTTTGGTTTCAGTGAATATTCCTCCTGAAGGGATTTTATTTATTCTGCCTGTGAACAACCTTCTTGATATGTTAAGGACCGCTGTGAATGTGATTGGGGACATGGTGTGTGCTGTTTATATTGATCATGTTGAGAAGAGTCGAACATCATGAAATGGATTTACATTGCTATTCTAGGTGGTGTGGGCGCTTTATGTCGGTATAGTATCTGGCTTTATTGCTCCAAATGGGAAGGTTTTCCCTATGCTACATTGGTGGTGAATGCTTTGGGAAGTTTTTTAATCGGTCTTCTTTTTGCTTGGGCTCAAAAATCTTCCTCGCTTCTGTCACGAGAGGCTTTTTTGGTGGTTTCCATGGGGTTTTTAGGGGCTTTAACCACCTTTTCCAGTTTTTCTTTGGACTCGTTAAGGTTGTTTAATATGGGGCATGTTCCTTTGCTTTTATTGAATATTTTTTCGAATAACTTTTTAAGCTTGTTTTTTTGCTACTTGGGATTTCGGTTAATCTAAAAGGCACCCCTATTGCAGAAAGAAATGGCAGAAGGCCCTGGGGCTTGACTTAACTTAAAGAAATCACTAGTTTTTTCAGTTTTAAGAGATGTGATTGAGTGTGGAATTTATAAACAAGGGTGAAAAGAATTCAGGAAGGCTTTCTGAAGGGATGGCCAATTTACGCAACGCATTAAAATGTCCATTTTTAGGAAAATAAAGTATATAGATAAAGGGCAAAAAAAGGTTTTTTAACAAAAATAGGGAGGATAAGCTTTGGAAACAATAGATAAAAACACATCTCCTCAGAGCAATACATCTCAAACAGAGGTATCAAATAATCCACCGCCTCTCCCTGAGATGGCAAGTTTTGATGAGGATATGAAGTTTCTGGATGAAGTGGATAATATTTTAGAGCTTGATGAAAAGCATTATCCCAAGTTCACTTTGGCTAAAAATAAGGCCCGTTTTCTAAGAATGTTAGCTTGGTACAAGAATAAGGAAACCTGGTTAGAGGTGGCGCCACTTAGTGGAGTTTCTAAATTATTTAAACAGCAGTCAAAGGAGTTAGAGGGCATTCGAGCTAACAAGCTGGACTATGAGATGGAGTTGGAAACAGGCGCACTCACTCCTAGCCAGAGGTCTTATAGAAAAGATGAACTGAAAATGTGTAAGGTTCATGAGAAAATGGCTGTTCATTTGATTTCCAAAATGCAGGTGAAGATCAAATCAGGTCGCCGGTAATTTTCCTAAAAGGGCGGTATTTTTTGCCGCCTTTTTGCCGTTTTTTTTCATTTTTTGAAAAAAATGGGATTTTCTTTTCTCAATAAATTCCAGTACTTATCTCTTTATGAAACAAAAAGGGAAAATTTTTCCTAATCTTCTCACTCTGATGCGCCGATAGGTTAATTGTGAGTCACTTTGTGGCTTGAAATGATTCAATAATCCCTGGAGGTATATTATGGGGGGACGTAATTTATTTATTTTTGTGAGCGATAGTGCTGAGCTCACACGAAGAGTTAAAGAACTGGGTCAGAGTATGGGGTTGGTTGTGCATGCATACTCGACCTTTGAGTGGAGTCGGAAAATGATGGATCCACAGTTTTTAAGCTGGTTAAACGGATCTTCAGCAGCGCCTGTATTGAGTGGTGGAGGAGAAACTGGTGGAGCTAAAATTCTTCCTTTTCCATCTGCTGGGGTGAAAGCAGATAGGGAAGAAAGCAAGGTGAAGACAATTAATGAGCTTGAGCGAATTGCTATAGAGAATGCCATATATGAATATAAAGGGAACTTGACTGAGGCGGCAAAGGCTTTAGGTATTGGAAGAGCGACACTGTATCGAAAGGTGAAGCTTTACAATATTGATCCTGCAGATGCGCGCAATAAAAGACGAGAGAAGAAAGTGGCTTAGGCTTTTAGGTTGAATTGAAAAATCAAGTTAAAACAAAGGTCCTCAAACGAGGGCCTTTTTTGTTTTTTAGTTACATTTATAATAGTGCTTTTGAAACATTCTGCCCCATTTTATATTCCCACTTTTGAAAAGTTGAGCTCCCGCCACCCGAAAGTCTTTGGCATAGGAACTCTTTTTTTGGCAGGCTTTCACAAAGTATTTTAGAGCTTTGTCATAGTTGCTTAACTTATAAAAAGATTGGGCCAACCCAAAAAGGGCTCTGGCTGATTGCGGGTCTGCTTGAAGAGCTTTTTTAAAAAAACGAATTGAAGCGGGATAGTCTCCAGAATTAAAAAAAACGTTTCCTAAGTTCCATAAAATGGGCTCCTTATTGGAAAATTTCTTAGAAGCGATTAAAAGAATTTTTTTGGACATCTCACTTTTTTGGAGGTCCTGGAAAACGGAAGCAAGATAAATGTAATTTTTAAATTCTTTTTTATCTACTCTAAGGGCTTTTGTGCAGGCTTTTTTGGCCTCGTCCAGGAACCCTCCTTCTGTATAAAGTTGGCACTGGAGAGAGACTAACTTGGGCTGTTCTCCGAAGACGCGAATCATATCACCCACCAAAGTTCGACTTTCATAATTGTTAGCTTGAGAGTTCTTGTCTTGTTGAAAAATTTTAAGAAGCGCAAAGTAACTGGGTTTATGTTTAGGGTTTATTTCTATAGATTGTCGGAGATGTTGAACCGCTAAATCATTTTTTTTGGAATGGTAATAAGCCAGTCCAATCAGGTAGTGGTAAAAATAACTTTGAGGTTTTCTTGCCAGCATGATTTCCAAAATTCTGATTTCGTCCTGGTAGTTTTTTAACATCTTATAGGAAAGGGCCAGAGTTTTAAGGCCTTTTTCTGAAAGTTCTGAGGCATAGGGAGCCAGTAGGTCTCGAGCTTTTTGCCATTGCTCTTTTTGGAAGTAGCCATGAGCCAATTGTTCTCTGATTTTTAAATTATGAGGAGATCTCTTGAGTTTTTTTTTCAGTAAAGAGATGGATGGTTGATCTTGAGAACAAAGCAAATGGGAGGCAGGAAAAAGGAATAAAGCCCAAAAGAGTGTAAGAAGAACTTTTTTTCTTTGGAATTTCATTTTTTCATCTTATCAAACTTCCCATAGGTGGACAATTTAGTTCAAGGAATAAAAACACGACTTAAGTTCTGTCAAAGAGGGGTCCATTTTCTCCGAAGAAGCTTCAAGAAGAACAGGTGAAAATATTTTTTGCAGTTGTCTCAAAGTGAAACAACGACATTTTTTGTTCTTCATGTGTTTAAAGAATTGGCATTGAGAAGAAAAATAATCCACTTTCAGTCGGCACATCCTTCGCAATGCTTAAGGATGAGTGTGGAGGAGGAAAGCATGAGTGAAAAAAACGAACCTAATAACTTAATTCCATTTCCTAAGAAAAAGAACTCAGAAGAAACAAGCTCGACTTCGACAGAAGAGAAGAAATCAAAAAACACTCTTTCATTTCAGGTGATTCCTGGCGAAGGTCGAAGAAGTATCAACTTCTTTTCCTTTCTCAGAGGGCATCGTCATGTACAGAATTCCCTGGTTGCTCTAAGCGTGATTTTGTTAAGTTCTTTTGTTTTTAATAAATTTTTATTGAACTCTCAGAATACTCCTCTAGAGACGGTGTCTTCCCTTATTCAGTCCTCTTCTTTGTCTTATCGAACATTAGCCAGTATTGGTGGAGAGATTAAACCTGACCCTCATTGGGAAGAGAAGGTGTTAAAGAAAATCAATGAGTCTTCAGTGAAAAGAGAGATGGCCAGTTTAGGGTATAGACCTGACTTGAGAGAAGATTTTTTATATGGATTTTTAAGAGGAAAATTTCAAGTTCAATTTGAGGGAGAGAAAATTAAAAATATTTCTTTAGATGAACATTTTCAAGCATCTTCTCGATTGCCTTATATTAAAGACCCTAAGGTTTTATTTAAAAAATATGCGCCTTTGATGGTGTCAGATTCTGTTGTGGATGTGGTTCCCTTGAGTTCCTATAAGGAAAATGATCGGTTGATTGAAAGCTATGAACTTAAGAATGAGGATATGGAGAGTGTGGCTTCTGTGACATTGACAATGGACTTGTCTCATCGTCTGTTAGGTCTAAAGCTGCTCGACTATCGTGTTGAAGAGCGTCGCAACAATTAGACGAATAAGTCACAACCTGAAACCTTTTCCCTTCCTAAGGGCCTTTTGAAGAGTTTTTGTAGATATAATCAAAAGCCAGAAACTCAAACAATGTTCCTAAAATTCCGATACACCAGTATGGTCTTGCCAGAAGATATATTTTTTAAAAAAGAGGATAATAAAAAAAACCTTCCAAAGCGCAGTGATGAAGCTACGGAGACCTTTCATCTGGCTTCACCATTGGATCGTCTTGCCGCGTTTATGATTGATATCTGTTTGGTATTAACTCCATTGATAACCCTGATTTCAGCACCTATCAGAAAAAAGTTGGCCCTCTCCTTACTCATTGGTGATGTGTGGGGCTTGGCTCAAGGCTATTTCTTTTTAGCTAGTCTGGTTTTTGCCTTTATCTTTTTTTATCAATTTATTGGCACATGGTTATGGGGACAAACTCTTGGGAAGTTTTTTATGCATATTCGTGTGGTGAATGTTTGGAGTGGCGAACGTCCTCATGTTTTAGAGAGCTTTTCGAGGGCTTTTTGGAGCACGCTCAGTTTGATTATTCCTTTTTGGTCTTACACCTCTCTTTTTTCGGATCCTAAACGGCGAACGTTGTATGATCGGTTGAGCAATACAGTGGTGGTTTCTGTGAAAAGGAATTCCAAAACCGTTCTTCCCCCCCAAGGCCTTGAAAAACAACTGGCTTTATCTTGGGGGAGTTTTATCTCCACTTTTGCCTTTATTTTTCTGGGAGGGATAGGGTGGTCTTTTTACAAACGTGTTTTTATTGCAAGTGAAGGTACTCTTTCTGCTGTGGAGAAGTCTTGTCCGCAGGTTTCAGAAGTTTATGAAAATGAGCTCATGAAAGAGTCTCGAAGTTCTTTGGCTCTTTCCTTATTTTTTGCTGGCAAAGTTGACTCCTCCTGTTTGCAAAGGGAAGTACAAGTTTTGAAAGAAACTCCTGAGGCGCACTTGTTAAAAGCTTTTGCCTATAGTGATGAGGTGGATTATTCCAACCAGCATTTAAAAGCCGTTTGTAAAATAAAGAGGGAATCTGGAGCTTGTCTTTTTGCTCGATATTTGGAAGGAGAATTCAGGGAGAATCGAGAAAAAACAATAAAAGCTTTGCAAACACTTTCTCAACAATCACCACTTTATCTAAAGTTCATGGCGGCCAAAGAAATGTTAAAAGAAGGGCTTTTTTTAAAAAGTCTTAATGTGTTAAAGAATCTTAAAGGCCCGCTACCCCGTGCTCTTGTTGAATATAAAAACAATTTAATAGTTCGTGCTACACGGCCTGTGTTTCAAAAAGAAGCTTCTGCTCTTCTTGCTAAAATGAACTATGATTATTTAGAACCTCCAGAGGCTTTAAACCTTTCTGCATGGATGTGTCAGGTGGATTTACTAGAGCAGGGTTGTGCGTCTTCTAGTTCATCCTGTCAAACTTTTTTGAATTTGGCAGAGGCCGAGGCCGAGCAACTTTCCACGAGAAATAATGCCTTTTCCTATGCTTTAGTAAAAAGCTGTCAGTCTCCAAGTCATCGCTTGTTTTCTTTTGTCTTTGCTCCTCATCCTGATGTGATGGATTTTATGCAGGAGGCCTCCACCTGGAAGTCTTCTCAATTTCTGGACTTCTATTTATCTAATAAAAAGAAGGAGAATTATACCTTTAGAATGTTTGCCTTATCACAGTGGATAAGCCAAGCCTCTCTACAGAGTAAAAAGAAGCTGATTCAAATTCAAAGGCGTTTTTTAAAAGAGCGTTGGCGAGATGTCTATTGGGTCAGCCTTTCTCGCAGGTTGTATAAAACTTTGGAGGCCAAGCAACTCTGGCCTCAAGCTTTGCAGTTGGCTCAGGAAATAGCCAAGATTTTTCCTCAATCTCTGGAAGTTCAAAAGGCCATTGTTTTATCTAAAAGAATGCATATCCCTTTCAAACATGAACCGTATACTTTTTCTGAAAAGCAAAGAACGCCTTCAGGGCAATTTTTAAAAGAGGAGAAAGGAGAACCATGATCTTCCCCTTGATTTATGGGATTAAAGGGTGGAAAGAGGCCCCTTTTACTTGGCTGCTTGTGCTAGTGAATGTCTTGTTTTTTTATTACACAGCTTCATACAGAATATCTTCTAAAAAAAACCAGGCGCTTATTCAGGAGCCTTTATTTTTATATTT
>RFKI01000244.1 GCA_003694355.1 Bdellovibrio sp. | reverse complement strand
TATCAAAGACAGCTTAAAGGTGTTTTCCCATGAAAAAAACTTATCGGAGCCAACCAAATAAGCTAACTTTTTAAAAAAGGATGATTTATGGGTGGAATTATTGTTATCGGAGCCCAATGGGGCGATGAAGGCAAGGGGAAGGTGGTGGATGTTTTCTCTGCTGAGGCCGACTATGTTATCCGCTATCAGGGGGGCGCCAATGCAGGACACACCTTAACTGTTGACGGCAAGAAAACCATTTTACATCTTATCCCTTCCGGAATCCTACACCCCCACACCACTTGTATCATTGGCTCTGGCGTCGTCCTGGATGTGGAAACCCTCCATGAAGAAATCACAACCCTTCAGAAATCTGGCTTTCTCCAACGTCCTGAACAGCTCCTCATTTCTGATGGAGCCACTGTGTTATTGCCTTACCATCGTGCCTTAGACCAGGCTCGAGAAGAAAAACGAGGCCTTAGTAAAATAGGCACCACAGGCAAGGGCATTGGCCCCGCTTACGAAGACAGAGCCTCCCGAAAAGCTCTTTTATTTGGAGACCTTTTCCACCACGACAGCTTGGAAGCCAAATTGGAAGCGAGCCTTCAAGAAAAAAACTTTCTTCTGGAACACTTTTACCAAAAACCACCGTTTTCAGCCAAAGAGCTCACGGAAAAAATAAAACACCTCTCAGAACAACTGGCCCCCTATCGATGCAAAAACACCTCCCAGGTTATTTATAAAGCCCTCTCAGCCAAAAAGAAGGTCCTATTCGAAGGCGCTCAAGGCTCTCTTTTAGACCTCTTGCACGGCACCTATCCTTATGTCACAAGCTCCTCCACCATTGCAGGCTCAGCCTGTGTAGGCTCAGGCATCGGCCCCACAAGTATCGAAAAAGTTATAGGAATTACAAAGGCTTATACAACTCGCGTGGGAGCTGGCCCCTTCCCCACAGAACTCAAAAATGACCCTATAGGAGAATGGCTTCTCAATAAAGGCCATGAGTATGGTTCCACAACAGGGCGCCAACGGAGATGTGGATGGCTTGACCTTGTAGCACTTCGCTATGCCATTCGCATCAATGGCATCACTCATCTGGCCCTTATGAAATTAGACGTGCTGAGTGGGTTGGAGCAGCTCAAAATCTGTACGGCTTATGAACTTGACGGCAAAACAATCACTGACTACCCAGTCACCCCTGGCGCCCTGGAACGCGCCAAAACCATTTATAAGGAAATGCCCGGATGGAAAGAGGACATCTCCTACATTCGGTCTGCCAAAGAGCTACCCAAAAACTGCCTAAATTATGTGCAAACCATCGCTTCAGAACTAGGAACGCCCATTGACGTTATTTCAGTGGGCCCAGGAAGAGAACAAACCTTATGGATTCGTCCTCTCTTTTAAGATTTTAAATGAAAAGAGGTTGACAGAATCTCTCATTTCTTTGAAATTGTTCTTTCATTTTATTTGTTTTGTCGGACCCGCTAGCTCAGCTGGTAGAGCATCTCCCTTTTAAGGAGAGGGTCGATGGTTCGAGTCCATCGCGGGTCACCACTTTTTGTTCCCTTCGTCTAGTGGCCTAGGACATCACCCTTTCACGGTGAAGACACGGGTTCGACTCCCGTAGGGAACGCCATTTTAATCAGGGCCTCTATGGAACTTGAAAACCACAAAAGGCCTCTTAAAACTCCGGCAAAGGGGCTCATGTTGCCAGTCACCTTATCAGAGTTCAAAAAAGCCATTCAACGGTTGGAAGAAGCCATAGATCAAGAAAAAAATGATTTCATCCGCGATTCCGTTATTCAAAGATTTGAGTTTTCCGTTGAGTTGGGGTGGAAAACAGCCAAAAAAATAATGGGCACCTCAACTTCAGCACCCAAAGATGTCGTGAGAGAAATGGCTCAAAATAAATATATCAAAGATGTTAATAAGTGCTTAACAGCCATTGATATGAGAAACCGCTCTTCTTATACATATAGAGAAGATATCGCTGAGAAAGTTTATAACTTTGCCATTTCCTTTTTGCCTGAACTCAAATACTTAGAAAGCCAGTTGAACAAAAAATGAAGTTTGGACTCAGCGATGACCAATATAACTATATCTTAAAAAATGTTGTTGAGCCTTTACGAAAACAAGGAGCTGAAGTCTGGTGTTTTGGTTCTAGAGCTCGAGGAGATTATCAGAAATTCTCTGATGTAGATTTGATGGTTGTTGCTGAAAAAGATCTCACACAAATAATTGGAGAAACACTAGAGCCTCTTAGCAAAGAGAACTTTCCTCTTAAAGTGGATCTTGTTGTTTATGATGAGCTTGCAGAAAGTTTTAAACCCTTTTATGAGGATGAGAAAAAACGGTTTTAATAAATTC
>RFKI01000243.1 GCA_003694355.1 Bdellovibrio sp. | reverse complement strand
CCTCTTTACAGTAGGCTTCTTGCTTTTCTGTTATATTAAGGATCCTCACTTGAACAGGAGAAAGCCACAGAGGCAGTCGACCAGCCGTATGCTCCAAATAAACACCAATAAACCGCTCCAAAGAACCCAAAATGGCCCGATGGAGCATCACGGGCTGATGCTCTTTATTATCCTGTCCCACAAACTTCAAACGAAAGGCCTCAGGCATATTAAAATCACACTGTAAAGTGCCTAGTTGCCACGGCCGTTTCAAAGCATCCACAAACATAATATCTAATTTAGGCCCATAAAAGGCACCATCGCCCTCATTCACTGTATATTCCATCTGGAGCCCTTTAAGAGCCTCTTCCAAGGATTTCTCCGCCTGATCCCACACTTCATCTGAACCCATACGCTTTTCAGGCCGCGTAGAAAAATAAACCTTATACTCCGTCATCCCCAATTTCTGATAAACTTCGTCCAGAAATTTCATAAAAAGACGAATTTCTTCCTGCAACTGATCCATTCGACAAAAAATGTGAGCATCATCCTGAGCAAAGCTTCTCACTCTTGTTAAGCCATGAAGCACGCCACTTCTTTCATAACGATGGAGACGACCAAAATCAGCCACCCTCCATGGCAAATCCCGGTAAGACTTTTTCTCCATACTATAAAGAAGACAATGTCCTGGGCAGTTCATAGGTTTGACTGAAAAGTCACGCTCATCGATTTTTGTAAAATACATATTTTCACGATAATTTTCATAATGCCCAGACTGACGATATAACTCCACATCGAAAATTTGAGGTGTTACCACTTCCTGATAATTATACTCTCTATATTTCTCTCGTATAAAATTTTGAAGTTCATTGTAAATAACACTTCCTTTAGGCGTAAAAAAAGGAGAACCAGGAGACAAAGCCGAAAAGTAAAAAAGCCCTAATTCCTTTCCTAACTTACGGTGATCCCGCTTTTTCGCTTCCTCTAAATTTTGAAGATACTGTCGTAACTCTTTTTTATCATTAAAAGCTGTCCCATAAATGCGCTGAAGTTGCTCTCTTTTTTCATCTCCTCGCCAATAAGCTCCTGACTGATGCAAAACCTTCACCGCTTTAATCTGTCCCAAATGTTGAACATGGGGGCCACGGCAGAGATCAAACCACTCCCCCTGACGATAAATGCTGACCTTGTCTTCTCCCAGGTCCTTAATAATCTCAACCTTAAATCGCTCCCCCATTTTATCAAATACCTCAATGGCCTTTTCAGCTTCCCACTCCTCTCGCACCACAGGGGTTTTTCGTTGGATAATCTCTTGCATTTTAAGTTCTATTTTTTCAAGGTCTTCTGCTGTAAACGGTCTTGGAGAATCAAAGTCATAATAAAAACCATTTTCTATGACTGGCCCAATTGTCACTTTCACATCAGGCCAAAGCTCCTGAACCGCTTGAGCCATCACATGAGCTGCTGAATGGCGAATCACCTCCAAGGACTTAGAGTCTTTTAAAGTCACAAGACGGACATGAGCCCCATCATCTAACGGTAACCGCAAATCCCTCAGTTCTCCATTTACCAAAACGCCTACGGTTTCCTTTGCTAAACGAGGACCAATTTGTTCAGCCACTTCCAAACCTGTTGGCGGCTTTTCAAACTCTTTAAAGCTATTGTCAGGAAGATAAATGCGAACAGGCATTATGAAACGAACTTCTGTGCCTTAAGGGACCTAAAATTCTTGTTATTTATTGGAATCACTAAAACCTCTTCTCCTTTAAGTGCTCACGCTAAAGGTAGAAAAATTATATTCATAAAAAATAAAACCTGTCAATTTAACCATACCTTCAACCCCTGGCTTTGAGCTTCCAGAGGCTCCCACTTAAATATAAGTCCCTAAGATCACTAATAAACCACATGGTGGTGGAGAGACTCCTCAATGCGAGGGTCTTTTATGGGAACAAGGTTATTTCTGGATAAAAAGCGAGAAATCGAAAAAAGGAACAACCCAAAAAATCCCAAGAAAATAAAAAGCTCATAAAAGGAGAAAACAGGTGCCTCTCTAAAAAAAGCAGGATAAGCCATCCAATAAATATCTACATATTGCATTACCAAAATCCAGATAGAAACAGCAGCCAAGTATGTGGGTGTTCGTTTGGCCCATCGAGGTAATAGAGCCAGAAAGGGCACAATGAATTTAAAAAATAAAAGGGAAAGAGAAACAGCCGTCCAACCACCTTGTACTCGAGGAATGTACCAAAATGTTTCTTCAGGTAAGTTGGCATACCAAATTAACATAAACTGACTAAAGGCTATATAAGCCCAAAAAACTGTAAAAGCAAAAAGGAACTTACCAAGGTCATGATAATGATTTTCATTTACGAAACCAGATAAAAGATGCTTCTTTTTCAGGAAGTAAATTGTCAGAATCATTGTGGCAATGGTGCTTTGAAAAAGGCCGGCAAAGCAATACACTCCGAAAATAGTACTAAACCAATGAGGTTCAAGGCTCATTAAGGAGTCCACACTAAAGAAGGAGTAACTAAGAGCAAAAAACAAAACAAAACCTACCGAAACACCAACCAGTTTTTGAGTAATGCTTTCATCACCTGATTCATCCTGAGCTAAAGACCACCCCACGATGACCTTCTGAAAAATCCACCAAACTCCAAAGAAAAGAACCAGACGGATGGCAAAAAAGGTTTTGTTCAAATAGGGAGCCTTGTGAGCTAAAAGATGGTCCCTTGCCACTTCATGGGGATGAAACCATTCATAGAGATAATTTCCACCGAAAAAAAGAATTAAAAGAGCTGCCAGAAAAGCAAATGGTAAAAAACTTGTCTGAGCTTCACAAAAACGTCGAACATTGACGCTCCAACCAGCTTTTGTAACATGCTGGATGGCTGTAAAAAACAGCCCTCCCAAAGCGATGCTCGTAAAAAAGAAAAAGGGCACTAAAAAAGCCACCCACCCTCTTTCAGGGTTTTTTATAAGTGCCACAATAAAAGTTAAAATGCCAAGAAACATAAACACCCAGTAGGTTGTTCTAAAACCCTTTGACACTTCATACTTTCCTGGATCTTTTACTTCAGTGGTCATTGACTCTCTCCTCATTCCAACTTATTTTTCGGCCTTCTTTTTACGTTGAAGGGTTCGGATATAATTTACAACAGCCCATCTTGATTTGGGGGAAATGATTTGGTTCGCATAAGAACCCATTACCCCTTTCCCCATGGTAATAATGTGAAAGATACGCCCATCCTTAAAATTTTTAACTCTTTCTGAAATTAAAGGGGGTGGCTTTAATGGCATGTAGGCTGCAATTTGTCCATCTCCCTTTCCTTGAGCCCCATGACAGAGAGCGCAATAAATCTGAAAGTACTTATGTCCTTCTTTTAAAACTTGTGGAGTAAAAACCCCAGCTAAAGGATTTTTTAAATTCTTCTCCGCTAAATCTGCTTCATATTTCTTATACTTGTAAGGGGTATACCCACGCGGTACGGTTCCTGCTGGTGGTGTTCTCATAGTCCTTGAATGAGGATTTTTAGGATCCCAGTCCTGAGCCTTAATGGACTCCTGATCCATCATCCCCTGCACCAGCTCAATATTTGTTTTATCTTTTCCCGCATTACATCCCAAAACAAATAAAACACTTAAGATAAACAGTTTTTTTATCATCTTAAAACTCCGAACGTTTAACTTCTTCAGCACCACACTCCTTAAAAAGCTTTTCAATCTTATCTGCATCAAATCCCACATCATCTTCTGGAATAAAAAGTGCAAACTTATGAGAAGTGAGATCTTTGTCAATAACAGGAGGATCTACTTTAGGTAAGCCACACACATAAAGTAATGTCCCCACAGAACTTAAAGCTGAAAATAAAATTGTTAATTCAAAGATAATCGGGATAAAAGCGGGCAATGACCAAAATGGTTTTCCTCCAATCACAAGTGGCCAATCTACAGCGGAGGTCCACCAAGTGAACCACAAGCCAAATAAACAACCCATAAGCCCAAAGGTGAAGGTTACATAAGGAATAAAAGAGCGAGGGATTCCCATGGCCTCGTCAATTCCGTGAAGAGGAAAAGGACTAATGGCCTCAAACTTTCGGAACCCTTCCCCTCGAACCTTTTTGGCCGCTGCCACAAGTTGATGCTCATCCTGCCAGATACCAGCAATACCTCTTTTTACCTTTCCTCTTAAGCGATTGTTGATGCGATCAAAAATATCAGCCATGATGTTCCTCTCTTTCCCTGCCTATAGATAAAACGGGTTTCACTTCAGCAATGGAAATTGCTGGGAGAGTGCGAATGTAAAGTAAAAACAAGAAGAAAAACATACCAAAACTACCAACCAATGCCCCTATATCGTATTTTGTTAACTCAAACATTCCCCAACTGCTTGGTAGAAAGTCTCTATGTAAAGAAGTTACTACAATCACATAGCGTTCAAACCACATTCCAATATTCACAAAAATTGAAACAATAAACATAATGGGAATGCTTCGTCTGGCCCACTTAAACCAAAAAGTTTGAGGAATAATCACATTACAACTAACCATAATCCAATAAGCCCAGGCATAAGGGCCAAATGCCCGATTTAAAAACACATACTCTTCAAAAGGAGCTCCAGAATACCACGCCATAAAAAACTCTGAACCATAAGAATAGCCAACCATTAAACCAGTTGCCATAATGATTTTGTTCATGTTTTCCATATGGTGAATGGTCACATAATCCTTAAACCCAGGAATTAACTCTCTTAAGATCACCATTAAGGTCACGACCATACCGAATCCAGAAAAAATGGCTCCAGCCACAAAATAAGGAGGGAAAATGGTAGTATGCCAACCTGGAAGCTGAGCCACTGCAAAGTCAAAAGATACAATACTGTGAACAGACAGAACAAGAGGTGTGGCAAGACCTGCAAGCAACATATAAACCATTTCATAATGATTCCAGTTGCGAGCTGTTCCTCTCCACCCTAAAGAAAGCATGCCATAAATGGCTCTTCGCAGTTTATGTTTAGCTCGATCTCTGAGTGTCGCCAGATCAGGAACCATTCCTATATACCAGAAAATCAATGACACTGTGGCATAAGTGGAAACAGCAAAAACATCCCATAAAAGAGGAGACCTGAAGTTAACCCATAAAGGCCCACGTTGATTAGGATAAGGTAAAAGCCAATAGGCCAACCAAGGACGCCCTGTGTGCAAAATAGGAAATGTGCCCGCCACCATCACGGCAAAAATGGTCATGGCTTCTGCTGAACGGGCAATGGACGTTCGCCATTTTTGACGAAATAAAAAGAGAATCGCTGAAATTAAGGTTCCAGCATGACCAATCCCGATCCAAAATACGAAGGTGATAATATCCGTTCCCCAACCCACAGGGCTATTAACACCCATAAGGCCCATCCCTGTGGCTACAATCATCCCCATAGTGACAATGTAGAGAATGAACAAGGCCTTGGCACTAAATAGCAAGGAGAAGTACTTGCCTCCAGGGACCGTTTCGACCAGCCGACAAATATCATCTGAAATATCTTTATAAGTTTTATTCCCTAAAACTAATGCGTCTCTTTTTATCATGAGTGCCCATCCTGCTGATGATGTGATGATGACCTTTTTGTGTTTCTAATTTTTGTCTGATAGCGAACAGAAGGAATGTTATTTAATTCCTCCAACAAACTGTATGAACGCTTTTCTTTAAACTTCAAACTCACCTTACTCATGGGGTTATTCATGTCCCCAAACACAATGGCCTTTGTAGGACAAGACTGAGCGCAAGCTGGTGTGACTTCCCCATCTTTTAAAATTCGGCCATTCTTGTCGGGTTTACGTCCTTCTTCATTACGAACTCGATTCTTCGCTTGAACAATACGATGAGAACAAAAAGAACATTTTTCCATAACTCCTCGAGAACGCACAGTCACTTCAGGGTTCAAAGCCAAATGAAGAGGAGAACGCAAACCTGTATAATCAAACCAATTAAAACGTCTCACCTTATAAGGACAGTTGTTGGCACAATACCGTGTTCCCACACAACGGTTATAAATCATTTCATTAAGCCCTTCATGATTATGGCTTGTGGCAGCTACAGGACAAACTGTTTCACAAGGAGCATTATCACATTGCTGACACATAACTGGCATAAAAACCGTATTGGGGTCTTGAGGGTCACCTTCATAATACCGATCCACTCGGATCCAGTACATCTGACGACCTTGCAATAAGTACTTTTTGCCCACAACAGGAACATTGTTTTCAGATTGACAGGCCACCATACAAGTACCACACCCTGTACAAGCACTTAAATCCACAGCCATGGCCCATTTGTGTCCTTTATACTCGTGCTTGCTCCACATACTGAAAATCTTGTGACGATGAATATTGGCTGAAGGACTCATTCTGTATTGATTGAGTGTGGCCTCTACCACAATTTGACGACCTTCCATAGAATGATGACCCTGTACACAGGCCAAAGGAATCATTTTATCCGTGGCCTCGACCTTAACTGGCAAAGCGGAATAAACAGGTCCTTCTTCTGAAAAGCCGGCTAGTTGGAAGGCATTGACACCTACGCCATTGGCCACTTCACCTGCTCGTGTTCGCCCATATCCCACAGCCAATCCAAAAACGTCATTATGTTGGCCTGCCTGGATATGTAAAGGCACTTCCACCGTCTGCCCGTTCACAGACACTTTGACAACTTGTCCTTCTTTCCAGCCATTTTTCGTAGCTGTTTCATAGGACACACATAAATAGTTGTCCCAACTGATTTTTGTTACAGGGTCAGGAAACTCCTGAAGCCAGGAAACATTTGCCATAGCACCATCTTTTAAACCAGAAGTGGCATAAAGAACCAGCTCAGGACCTTTTGAAGGAGCTCTATCCGAAAAAGATTTCCAGGCAGAAGAAAGAAAAGGCCGGCTGCCATGATTTTGAGCCTCTCGGCTCTCATCAAAAACAATTCCCTTATGTAACACGTCAATCCAGAAATCCTCAAAAGTTCTTCCTTTAGCAAAAGAGGGGTATATGTGCTTTTTCCAATAAGCTCTTAAATAATGATACCAATTTTCTTCAGAAAAACTTCCCCCAGAAGAACGGATCCATTGAATCAATGAGTCTTGAAAAGATCGTGTTTTATACAGGGGCTCAATGGTGGGTTGTTGAACCAGATAATGTCCCTTGTGGGCTTCCACATCCCCCCAGTTTTCCATAAGATGATGATCGGGAGCCAATAAATGGGAAACAGCTCCTGTTTCGTCCACCCGATCGCCCGTATAAACAATCAGGTTTACCTTCTTAAGACTGTCTTTTAAACCAAGAGACGCGGGCGCACTGTAAATAGGGTTCACACCGTGAATGATCAGTGTTTTAACCGAACCATCATCTATAGCTTTCTTTAAGCGCTGTAAATCATTCCCTTGACTCCTCAAACCCACATAAGGGCTGGTGGCAAAATCAATGGTTTTTCCATCGTTTTCCAAAAGAGAGTTTAAAAAGTTTGCTGCAATTTGAAGGCTTAAGGCCTCTGTTGATTGTCCAGGCAAATCTCCCACGACCACAAGGCTCTTGCCTCTTTTTGCCCAAAGTTCTTTAGCTAAAGATTTAAAAACTTGAGGGTCAAACCCCAAAGCTTCTGAAGCTGTGGCATAAGGCTGTAAGACTTTCTTCACCTGAGAGTCATTGGCAAAACGAGAGTGCCCCCCGGCAACAACAATTTCATAAGCCAATCCCATCAACACACGCACATAATCAGAAGGTCGAACCCGATAGCGATCATCTGCATTGGCTCCCGTTAAAGACATTAATGACTCAAAAACCACCAGCCGACTCATATCTCCATCAGGGCGCCGTCTGCGGCTCCACTGTGCTGTATTCTCTGTAGCGGAAAAACCTGCACCCAGGAAATCAGCCCCCACAGAAACTACAAAATCTGCTTTCTCCCACCGATACCTTGGATAAACAGCCTTTCCGTAACAAAGCTTCTGAGCCTTGGCCACCACAGACCTGGAAAAAGGTTCCCAAACAAAATGCTCTACACCAAAAGTTTTATTAAACGTTTTCACCAACTCCTGAGTGGATGGAGAGAGTAAAGCTCCTGTTAAAAGAGCCACCGTCCCTTGCTTTAAAGACTCAACCACTTTTTTATCAAGCTCTTCCCATTGAATATCTTTCCCATGCCCATTAGAAATTTTTTGAGGCCCCTTGACTCGGTCAGGGTCATACAAACTGAGAATATGGGCATGGGCTCGAACCGACATCCCTCCATGTGTTGAAGGATCAAAAGAATTCCCTTCCACTTTAATGGGACGCCCTTCACGGGTAGTTAAAACCACTCCAAAAGCCTCTTCCCCATCTGTAAATGCTGAAGAGTAATAGTTTGAAATGCCAGGAACAATTTCAGGAGGTCGTTTGGCATAAGGAACAATCTTCTGGGCGGCTCGCCTCACGCAACCAAAACTGGAAAGAGCAAGGCTTGCACCCATTAACTTCAAGAAATCTCGACGGGCCCAGCCTTCTTCCCCTGCATTTCCATTGTCATCCAACGGGGTTGATAAAAATTCATTTTGAGCCATCTTTTTAAACTCAGGATCATCTTTCCACTGCTCTAAACTTAACCAATATTTTTTTTGTTCTTGAGAATTTTCCATACATCCCTTCCTAGTAGTGACAAGTTCCACATGTTGTAGGAGCATTGTTTTCTGGTTTGCGGTGACAGTTCACACACCAACCCATCGCCAAACTGGCCTTTTGGTAAACCACACTCATATCCTGAACATTGCCATGACAAGTCTGACATTTCTTTCCTGCACGGATGTGAGCGGAGTGATTAAATTTAACAAAGTCAGGTAAGAGGTGAACTTTTTCCCATTGCCAGACTTCATTATTGGTATAGGCCATTAAAATCTTTTGAATATATGGGCTATCTGTTTTGATAGTTAAATGGCAATTCATGCAAATATTCAAGCTAGGAACTGAAGCGTGGCGGGACACTCCCGTGGTTGTATGACAGTACTTGCAATCTATCTTCAATTTTCCAGCATGTAATTTGTGAGAATAAGGTATAGGCTGAGTTGGCTGATAATTAATATTATACCCAAAAACAATTTTATTATTTGTCATAAGGAAAATAAAAACACCAAGGGCGACAAAAAGACCTATCGTGATTAGGCCTCCGAACACTTTCTTATCCATAAAATCACCTGCTTATCCTAGCTGTTTATTCCCGTGCTGACATCCTTATGCTGCACGCAGACCCAAAATCGCTAAATACGTCCTTGTGTTTTAAGCAACTCTTAAGATGATCCCCTTAAGAAGTTACAAAAAACCCAAATATTATTTTCTTTTCTGAAAAAATACGGCGAAAACTTTTCTTTGTCACCACCCACATTCATTTTTCCTTATTCTTTTTCTTAAAAATAACGCATCGCTAAAAATAATGGGACAGGCTGTCACCTCTTACAACACGCCCCCTTACCTCATCATTTCCTGCTTTTTTCTAAAATGACGATAGGACAAAACATATGTCACAAATAAAACATGTAAGATAACAAAGCCTGCCACATACTCAACGCCTCCAGCTCCAAAGCCATAAGTGTGCAAACCAGCCCCTAAAACAAAGTTCACTCCATACCATGCCATTAACACCAAGGAAAAAGCCAGCACTGCACTCACAGCCATTCCCAGTTCCCTGATCAAACCAATAAGGCGAGCATGTAAAACAGCAAGGTACCCCATGAGTGTGATAAACGCCCAGGTTTCCTTAGGGTCCCAACCCCAAAAACGCCCCCAGGAATAGTCCGCCCAAATGCCCCCCAAAATGGTACCTGCTGCCACTAAAACCACACCAATTTGCATAGCCCTGTAAATCATTTGAACTCCCTGTTTAATTCTATCCTTAAAGCGCTCTTCAGAAATCAAATAATAAACCAGGACAAGGTCTCCTAATAAAAAAGCTAAGAAGAAAGCGGCATAACTCAATGTAATAATCAGAACATGCGTGGTTAGCCAAAAAGTATCTCTTAAGACGGGCTGTAATGGCTGCAAAGAAGGATCCAAAACGGCCGGAGAAAGATCTGAAATAATTAAACACAAAATAGAAACCACTTGAGCCGCCAACAAAATGATTTTGTATTTATAGATTTTTTCAAGGATCATCCCAAACAACAAAGTTCCAAAAGATACCCAAATCACTGTTTCGTACATATTAGAAACAGGAGGACGCCCTGCTAGAAACACCCGAATCCCCATGCCATAAATCATCAACGCCATACCCAACAAAGAAAATCCCCACGCACTTTTGTAAGTCCAAGAGCTTTTCTCTGATAAAAGAGAAAAAACTAAAAACAAAAAACCCACAAGTAGAACAATCCAGGCCCACATAAAAGGATGAAAGGAATTGTAATGCACCTCTAATCTTATTTTCGCCATGTCAGCATACTTTTTAGGAAAAATTTTCTGAGCTTCTTTAATAAAAGAAGAAACAGCTTGTTCCAAAAGAACAGAGTTTTTGGGCCCTCCTTCTTTTTGAATGCTTTTTACAAATGCCGAAGTGATCTTCTGAAAGCGCTCTTGCCACTCTCCCTGAAGTTCATTAACGGCTAACCAACTATCTCTTGTTCGTTGAGGCAAGACCCTAATGGCCGCCCCCATAGCTATGGCGTGAAAAAGTAAAAGTTGATTTTCAAGAGTTTGCGCCGCTTGATAAAAAGGGTTCAGTTTTTCTCTTTGTGATCGCTTTGTTTGAAGCTCCTGCATCAATAAGGGCAGTCGCTCGTTTTCCTGAATCTCCTGAGGGGAATAATAAAGCCGCTTCTTATCCAGTTTTAAATACTCCCTTACTCCACTATGACGAATCAAGAAAAAAGGTGTTTTCTCCCATTCCTGAGGCACCAACATCCATGTAAAAACCACTTCCCAAGCTTCTTTTTTGGAAGCCCCGTTCTTATTCATTGGCCTATAGGTGGTGGAGCCAAACACCAGTTTCAAAGACTCCCTGGCAAACGTATCAAAAGGTTTTAATCGACCCCCATCCTGAACAGGTAAAAACGGCAAGCCCTGCGCTTGCAGGTTTAAAGAGAATAATACAAATAAGAGTGTTTTTTTAAGCATCTTTTCGCCCCGTTTTATAATACTTTTTAAAATAAAATAACATAATGATTCCTAAAACAATCAAAAAAGAACCAAGGTTTTTAATGGGCCTCCCTGGGTCTTTATTCACAGAAAAAATAGAACTTGTAGGGCGCCCACTTTCATCACTGGTAAAGCTGGCCTGATAAAAAGTGTACCCTTTATATTTGAGTGGGTTATTCATGGAAATCCTCACTTTCCAGCGGCCATCTACAAGCACATCGCTGGCATAGGAAGCTGCCATTTGAGTCCCCTGATAACGGTCCATTTGAAACCTTAAAAGCTTTATTTTAAACCCTAAAGGAAGCCTTTGATTATGATATGCAAAAAGATAACTTTTTTTATTAGTAAAAAGAGTGGCAGAACTGTTTACGCCTAGCCAATGCTCTTCATCCTTGAATTGATACTTAAGAGCTGATGTTGTAAGCGGAGTCGGTCGTTCCAGAATTTTATATTCGGCTTCCTCTTTTGCATGAGGGTAAAAGTTAAGAAATCGAAGTTTCATGTCCATCCACCCAGTGAGCACCTCATCTCCCGGCAACGCAACACCTTTTTTAACCAACCCGCCTTTTCGACGCGAGTAAATCTCGTACTTTATTTGATGGCTATCTGAAATGGGTTGAAAAACCAGAACATTACCGCCTTTCCATTGATATTGCTTGTTATGAAACACCAAAGTCGCTGGGCCCAAGTTTAATTTTTTGATTTCTGTTGGAGACTTTAAAACCAACCATCTAGAAAAGTTAAACCGTGAGCTTTCCAACTGAACTCTTAAAGCGGGACCATCTGCAGCATGCGTTGTTCGTTGAACACGAAATTCAGGAAGAGCAAAAGGAGCAAAGTCCACCACCCTCAAAAAAAGGTCTTGCACCTGAAATTCATATTTGAAAGGGCCCGGGGGATAAACCAAAAAATCAACAGGTTTTCTTAAAAGAAGATGGTATTCATTATTTTGAACATCCTGAGAATAAAAACTCACCTCTGTATCATTGAGAGTCACATGACTCCCAGTTTGTCCAATATCTAAAGCCAAGCTTCCATCAATACCATAATAACGAGTTAACCAGGCCCCAAAAAGAAGGATCAAAATTCCAATATGCGCCAGAACAAACCCTGTATGTCTTTTTTTCCATGGCCAACGATCCACCATAGCTTGAATCAAGTTGATAACCAAAAGGCCCAAAACAAAATACATATACGGTGAGTGATACACCTTCTTTTGAGCATAGGTGGCCCCATAACGGGCCTCAACAAAAGTTCCAATAGCAGCAATCACAGAAATAGAAATAATAATAAGAACAGCCAGCTCCAGAGAACCCATAAACTTTAAAATCTTTTCTGGCCAGGTTTTACCCTTATACCTTCTAGCTAGCTGTTGAAATACACTCATTTTCTAAGAGCTCTCCAGAATAAGCGTCTCATAAGGTTCTCCATCAATGCTCTTGCTTTCAACCCTAAAGCCCTGCCTCAAGCAACGAGACCTTCAGAGCTCGTTCCTTCATACAAAAATCTAAAAGTTTGCATAAAATAATAATACAAATGCTAATAAAGCAGGAAGTTCCCTAACAATTTTTTCCAAAGCCTTAAAAATTTTATCCTGAACTTCACTAAAAGAAGAGTCTAAAGGCTTTTTGGTCTCCTCATTCATATACAAAGCCCGATTCAGCTCCACCTGAATGCTATTTTGCCCATCCTGAGGTTTGCCATATCTCTGGGTAATTCGCCCTCCAATATAAGGCCAATTGTATGCCACCTGAAAACCAGATTCTTTAAAAGCCTCCATCACCAAATCCTTCCATTCTGGCTTGCAACTTTTTCCATTAACATCACTAATCACCACTTCAGCTCGCTTTTCTCCAGGATCCCGATGTGCTGCTGTTCCCATGGAGGGCATACTATGAGCATCCAAATGAAAAACCGCTCCCTTTTCTTGGGAAAGATCCTTGAATGTCTTTTGAACCTCCTGATGAAAAGGCTCATAGTACTTTTTCACCAGTTGCTGGTGCAGTTTTTGGGAAATGGGTTTTTTCATTAAAGGCTCTCCCAGAGTTGTTTTTACCCAATGAAGACCTGTGGTAAAGGTACCCGGAGGATTAGGACTCCCTTCCACGGAATCCTGGTCCACATCTTCAGGAAAACGGTTCAAGTCAGCCGCGTAACGGTGCCAAGGACTTATGACATGAGGGATTTGCAGCTTCTTCAGTGCTGGCAAATAAAGTGAATGCACATAACGATCCACATCACGCATAAGATGGGGCTCTGACAACCCCCTGAGCCAAAAGGCTTCTTCAGGGACTTTTTCCCCTGAATGTGGGATGGAAACAAAAAAATTCATGGTTTCACCACTATGACGAATAGCCTCCTAAAACTCAAGCTTTTTAGTTGACTCTCTGTGCGTATCAAAAGTTTAGAAAAGAGATATGATAAAATCATGAAAATTTATACGAAAAAAGGAGACTCTGGCCAAACATCCCTTTTAAGTGGTGAACGTGTGGAAAAAAGCCACCCACGTCTTCACGCTTATGGCCATTTGGATGAGTTAAATTCACTCATTGGTCTAAGCCTCTCTTATTTACACCAAGAGAAGGCTTTCCAGCAACACCCTCAACTCCTTCAAGAACTTTCTCAAATACAAAAAGCTCTTTTTTCTATTGGCTCTCATCTCGCTTCCACCAAGCCCCAGAACAACTTGCCACCGTTGCCTCAAGAAGACATTGTTCGCATGGAAGAACAAATTGATTTTTGTACTCAAAATATGCCACCTTTAAAGTCTTTTATTCTCCCAGGCGGAAGTCTATCGGCTTCCTCCCTCCATGTGGCACGAAGCGTTTGTCGACGAGCAGAAAGGTCCTTACTTTCACTGTCCCCTCTTCCTCATGAAACCATTTTGAAATTTATAAATAGACTGAGTGACTATCTCTTTACCTTGGCTCGCTTTGCCAATCACACCACGCAAACCCCTGAACAGCTGTGGACGCCCTAACATGAAACTAAAAAGAGCTTCGATGGCTGACAGTTCAAAACTCACTGAATATTTTGCTTCTACATCCCTGCCCGGACCTGTGGAAATTCGAATTCGAAGACAAAAAAATTTTTTCGCTCAATATGAACTGCAATCGGATGATTATGTGACCTTTTTTCTGGAAGATGAGCAAACGCAAGAAGTTAAAGGCCTGGCCTCTCTGGTTTTTCGAAAAGGGTGGATTCAAGGACAAGAAACCACTATTGGCTTTGGAACAGACCTTCGAATTTCATCCTCTCGAAAAGCCATTTTACAATGGTCACAACTTTTTTTACCAGCCTTTGAAAAAGAACTTGAAAAAAGAAATTGCAAATATGTTTTTTCCATTTTAGGCAAGCAACAACGTCAAGCTTACAACACTTTTATTCGCCCTCGCTCAAGAAAAAGACAACTCCCTCGTTACTACCTTTACAAACGCTTTCATGTGGTAGGGCTTCATGGTCTTTTTCCCTTTGCGCCCCCACCCCTTCCCCATATTGAAGTTCGCCCTGTTCAAAAAGAAGAACATGAAAAACTCCTTCACTACCTCTTAGTAATGAAGCACAAAAAACATTTTTTCTTTGAAAATTCTATTGAGGACATCCTGAATCAAATTCACCGTTGGCCCGGACTAAAACTGGATCAGTTTATTGTGGCCATAGATCCTGACAAAAACATTATCGGTTGTGTGTGCCCCTGGTCTCCTCATTACACTCAAATTATAGAACCTGTATCTTATGGTCCCTTGGCTCAAAGGCTTTATGAAACTTTACAATTTCTATCTATTCTTCGAATAGGGCGACGTTTACCCAAAGTGCATGAACCTTTTTATTTTAAACACCTCACCCATCTCTATGCCAATAACCCTGATATTTTTTATTCTCTTCTGTACTTTACGTTCAAGCAGGCCACCACATCCAAAGAGTTTCTGGTTTACCCTCAATTTGCAGGGGACCTGATTGCTCTTCCTCCCCGTCCATTCATTTCCTCAAAGATACAAGCGGGCCTCTACAGCATCTTGCCACCCAATATGGCTCCTCCTCATTTCCTGATGCCAACACCTTTTCTGGAGCCCCCAGATTTTGAATTTGCTTTCTTTTAAACCAATTTTAGTCGTGATTTCTTAAGGAATTCGACGCCTGCTAAAAAATGACTTTCTTTTTGCCACACCACACGCCCTTCCAAGTCATAGGTGCGCAAAGGAGTTTCAATTCTCAGGCAAACACGTTCTCCCAAAACTTTCTTTCTTCTATTGAGCTTAATTTGAGCTCCGCCATAAGAAAGATTCATCATAAAAATGGACTCTCCCGTTCCATCTTTAAAAAAGACTTCACCACTTTTTAAGACAGTGTATCGACAATATTTTCGAAAAGGATGCCCTTCCCCCTGAACCAGGTAATGAATCACATGCTTCATGTCTCCCAACTCATAACGTGCATCGATGAGAGAAGCTGACTCCACTTGAGAGTTATAAAATATTGTCCTCAAATGACCAGGAACGGAAGAGGCAACCATTAAAATCACTACATGATCTGGAAGCTGACTTCTTAAAGACTTTAAAGTTTTAATGTGTTTGGATTGAAACCGATTGACCTTGAAAAGAATTACGTCAATTTGCCCTTTTCGAACAGACTCTATCAACTCAGAAGGAACGGAGTGTTCTTCCACAAGAAAGCGAGTCTCCAATATTTTCTTTAACTTTAACCGAAATGGGCTTGCTGGAGCTAAAATCCCTATACGATACATTCTTTCTCCTTCAAAAAACGTTGATGCATCTTCTTAAGAAGATGCAAACCGCATTCCGCCTCTAATAAGAGTGAAATTCATCTCGCTGAATAGCTTCTTAACAATCCTCTTTTTTTGATTAAAAGTTCGACGTCCTATTTTGAGAAAACTGGCCGAAAGTAAAGTCTTTTTCTCAAAAGTTGACCTCTCCTTCCAAGCCTCTCATTATTATTCTTATGAAAAGACGACCTTGGCCTATTATCATCTTGGCTTTCATTCAAATTCTGATGCCTTTCTTTAATATCCTTATGAATGCTTGGTTGGAAAATGTCAGCCCTGATATTTACTTTCGAGCTTTTGTACATTTTCAGCCACCTGCTAAAGTAGCCACTTTCTTTTTACTTTACTTAATTTCAGGAGCCGCCATTTTCTTGATGAAAAAATGGAGTTATGCGGTTTTTCTTCTGATCACTTCCTGGAATATTCTCTCAAATATCATTATCTGGGTTAGAGACTATTACCCTTCATCTCACTCTCTCTGGACGGATCACTCTTTCTGGATTCTGGTTCTTGCCAACCTCACCAACATTGCCTTTGTCACTTATTATCTTCTTCCCTCTGTGAGAAAAGTTTACTTTGACCGTACAGTCAGATGGTGGGAGTCTAAACCACGATTTCTCTTAAAAATCCTGGCAAACTTCCAACAAAACAAAAATCCCCAATCCATTCCCTGTACCATTTGTGATCTTTCCATGGGAGGAGCATTTATCGAAACCTCCCAACAGCTTGCCATGGGTGACACCATTACTTTATCCATTCCTCTCTATGACCGTTCCATCCAAATAAAAAGCACAGTAATTCATAAACGAGAAGGCAACTCCTCTCCTGAGGCCAAGGGATATGGACTTCAATTCCAAAGAAATCCAGAAACAGACAAAAAAATTAAAAATTTAACTGCCTGCCTGCGCTCTTTTGGCTTCCCTTTAAGATGGGAACCTGAATCCACCTGGGAAAGCTTTGTGGACTGGGCAAAAAAGATTTTTAGCAAACAAGCCTGGCTTCCCTTAGATCATTAAAACCAAATATGAGAGATTAAATAATAGGTAGATTGGTTCGCCTTATCCGTGCTTGGAATGGCCTGACTGCCGGCTTTTGAAAACTCAGCCCGAAAAATAAAATTCATATGCCCAACAGGGGTATATCGAAATCCAACACCTTGTCGAGTGAATGCATCTCCAGCGTAGTTTCTATCTAAAGCCAAAAAGTCATACTTATACATCAATGTAAAAGTGGGCGTTAAGTCCCAAGTAAACTGCACATAGTGACCTTCTGAGCGAGACTCCTTAAGCAAATCCACAAAAGCTGTTTCTTCTGTGATATGGCCACCAACTCCTGAAACTTCATTAAAATGATTGGCATCCACCCATTCCAAAAGCAGCGCCCCATCAATCAAGTCCCGTGTCATATCATCTAAAAAAATAGCAGCATAGAAAGACTGAGCATAAGGATCAGAAGCCCCATCGTTCCTTGAAAAATAAAGGTAACTGGTTCCAAGAAAGAAAGGCCATGCAGCGGGAGCCCACCTGAGATTCACATCCCCACCCCAAAAAATGGAAGACGATGTAGGGGTGCCGTACTCATTAATAATCATGGCATCGTAATGAGTACGGGGAGTCAGACGCCCTGACAATAAAATGCCCTTACGAAAGTTATTAATTGTCGTCATGGTTTGCAAACGCGTAAAAGTACGATGTTCATCTGTGGGGAGTCCAAAAGGCAGTTGTGTTTTTCCCCAAACCACATGCTCCAAAAGGCCCTCATCTTTCACTCGCCACTTAACAAAAAACTCTCGCTCGCCAGAAGCCCATCCTCCAAACCCATAACTGCCCACAAAGTGAATATCTTTTTCCAAAGGTAAATTCACTGAGCCTAAAAAGGTCATAGCATTTAAACCATGACTTGTCTGAGTAGGATCCTCTGGAACGAGCGCATAAAAACGTGTATCCATCTGGAAAAAGTCTTTCATACTCCAAGGCGAAAAAGGCGGATGACCTTTCATTCCATAGAGCTTTCCATTAGTGGTTCGAATACCCCCTCCCACAGGACTAGCATGACAAACAGTACAGCTAACCTGGCTGTGTTTTACCGCATACTCTGGGCGAGCCAAGAGACTAAAAGGAAAGAGAAGAAAAACAAGAGGCCAAAATAATGAGGTCATAGAATGCTCCTTGAAACTTGGAAAAAATTAAGGAATGTTCCTTGAAGTATGATACTTTGAGCAAAAAGTCTACTAACTGCTCGACTATTTTGTTGAAGTGCGCCGCGGCAACCAACTGGATAAATTAACCAAACCCATTCATTTAAAGGACTTGAATGAGATTCATGAGATACAATCAAAATTAGGAACTCAAACAGAATGAAAATAAAACCAAACTTTTAAAAATCAGCTGACAATGAATTTTTTCAAAAGACCTTAAAAGCTCTTTTGAAAAAAAAAGAGAAAAAGAAGAGCACAAAAAACTCCCCCACAAACATGAATACCTTTCTGCATACTCTTTAAGGAGTTGGCTTTAGAAAACACCTTTTCCATAAAAAGGTTAAAGAGAAATGCAGGAAGCGATCTAGCTTCTCCTAACTTAAAAGCACCTTGTTGTGGTACCACATGTAGATTTCCAGGTGATCAATCAAGGGCTGGAGCTTTTTGGTGGTGCATCAGTTTTTTCAAAACAAGCGATTCACATAATAGTCGAGCAGTTTTTACTATTTAGGAAAACCCTCTTGGGCCCATTGATCAAGAATCTCCAGTTCTTTATCCGACAAAGGGGGCAGCCCCAAAGGCATCTGAGGAGGTATGGTACCTGTTACATGTCCCCAAATCTTATCCCAAGAGGCTGTGACATCACTATAATTTAACCAATCATCATGAGGCTTCATTCCTGGATGGCATGTTGAACAGTGCTGTTTAAACAGGGGTTTTATGTCTTGAGAAAAAGTCACACCTGGCGCCCCTCCTCCAGAGCCGCCACCACCTGGACCTCCTCCTCCAAAACCGCCGCCACCAAAACCAGCTTTACCACTGCTGCCATCACCACCATTTATACCAGATAAGGGCAAATGCCTTCTGTAACGAGGGTCACAAGCTAACAAAGAAAATAGTAAAAAAATTAGTAAAACGCGTAATTTTTTCATATCCGCACTCTCTTTCTTTGGTTGTTTTGCTTTCTCATAAAAACTCTATGCAAAAAGCATGAACTTCACTTCTCTATCCCATCGTCTCCATAACCATGACCATTAAAAACTGCTCGACTACCATGTTGAAAAATCTTGTAATAAAAACAACCATTCCCACAAAATGATTAAAATCCAAATAATATTAGCTACTTAATTTGTAGCCCCCATTGAGTCCTCAGAACTCTTTGAAAGCCACCCCGTTATTGAAAAAATAACTAAGCTTTTTACATTAAAAAGAAGGCCTTTTCTGGGTTTTTACGCTACGCATTTCAACACGATAGTCGAGCAGTTCTAAAACAAAAAGCTGCCTTTTAAAAAGGCAGCTTAAAAAGCTTATATTTTAAAATAAAAGCTAGTTTTACTTGTAAATTACTTAAGATGACTAAAGTAAGCTGCTACGTTCTCAATGTCCTGATCGGAAAGCGCTTTGGCCTGCGGACTCATTAAAGGATTTTTTCTTTTACCAGACTTGAAATCTTTTAACTGTTTAATAATG
>RFKI01000242.1 GCA_003694355.1 Bdellovibrio sp. | reverse complement strand
CTCCTAGAGTGAGAGAAATATTAAGTTGGTATGGGGCTGATAACCCTGGTGTTCTTACAAACTTATCTCGTCTTCTAAACGCAGGGCGCTTAGGTGGAACAGGCAAGATGGTTATTTTGCCTGTGGATCAGGGGTTTGAACATGGGCCAGCAAGAAGCTTTGCGCCAAACCCTGATGGCTATGATCCCACTTATCATTTTAATTTGGCTATTGAGGCCGGTTGTTCGGCTTACGCGGCTCCTCTTGGCTTTTTGGAAGCGGGAGCAAGGGATTATGCGGGAGAGATTCCCTTGATTTTAAAGGTCAATAATTCAGACTCTCTTTTTAAGTCGGAAAAGGGGCCCATTCCTGCGTTGACCTCTTCTGTGGATGATGCTTTGCGCTTAGGTTGTGTCGGAATCGGTTTTACCATTTATCCAGGCAGTGAACAGAGAAAACAGATGTATGAGGAAATCGCCAGGGTGGCTCATGAAGCGAAGCGTGCAGGGCTTGTGGTTGTTATTTGGTCTTATCCTCGAGGAGCTGGCCTTTCTAAGGAAGGAGAAACCGCTGTTGATGTGGTTGCCTATGCGGCTCAGATAGCAGCACAGCTTGGAGCTCATATTGTAAAGGTAAAGCCTCCAACAGCGCACATAGAGCAAAAAGAGGCTCAAAAAGTTTTTGAAAGTCAGCAAATTAAGATTCAAAACCTGTCTGATCGAGTTCGACATGTTTTAGATTCTTGTTTTAACGGTCATCGTATTGTGATTTTTAGTGGGGGGGCTGCTAAAAAAACAGAGGATGTGTTGGAAGAGGTGAAGCAGTTGGCTCATGGGGGAGCGTTTGGAAGTATTATGGGGCGAAATGCCTTTCAGCGTCCCAAAGAGGAAGCCATTCAATTGCTTCACCAAGTTATGGATATTTATGCTGGAAAGAGTGAACAATAGTAGATCCGTAACAAAGGCCGGGCAGCCCTGAGTTTAACAGACTGATTTTAATTTAATGGGTAGGTGTGTGATGAATGTTTCTGAAAAGAAGGAAAATCCTTTAAGACAGGAAAAGAGAAAAAAATTAAGGGAGTTGAGGGAGTTTATCAATCCTTATCCTCATACCTTTTCTAAAACCCATCACACCAAAGATCTGAAAGCAAAGTTTCAAGAGATTGAGCCAGGGCAAGTTTTAGAAAATGAAAAGGTGCAAATAGCTGGTCGCCTGATGACCATGAGAAGCATGGGGAAGGCGGCCTTTTTTAATATTCAGGATGAGTGGGGACAGATACAGATTTACTTGAAATTGGCAGAGCTGCCTGAAGAACAGCAAAAGGTGTTTAAGCTTTTGGATATTGGAGACTTTGTGGGCATTAAGGGTTTTATTTTTAAAACCCGAAAAGGAGAGCTATCTGTTCATACACAAGAGCTCACTTTACTTTGTAAAACTCTTGAGCCCTTGCCTGAGAAGTATCATGGTTTGACGGATATTGAGGCCAAGTACAGATATCGTCATTTGGATTTGGTTATGAATGCGGACACCAAGGAGGTTTTTAAAAAGCGCTCCCAGATTATAAAAGAAATTCGAAAGTTTTTGGATGAAAGAGGTTTTCTGGAAGTGGAAACACCTGTTTTGCAGCCTATTTATGGTGGTGCGGCGGCTCATCCTTTTTCCACTCATCATCGCACACTGGATATGAAATTGTATTTAAAAATCAGTCCCGAGCTTTATTTGAAGCGGCTAATTGTTGGAGGATTTGAAAAGGTTTATGAGCTTGGAAAAAACTTTCGCAATGAAGGAATTGACCGCTCACATAACCCTGAGTTTACCATGTTGGAGTATTATGAAGCCTATACGGACTATCAATATCAAATGAAGCAATTTGAAGAGCTTATATCAACGGTTGCCAAGAATGTGACTGGCTCCATGAAGGTTCAATTTATGGGAAAAGAAATTGATTTCACGCCTCCTTGGGAGCGTTTGTCTGTGTATGAAGCCATACAGAAATATGGTGGTTTTGATGTTGAGGGTTTATCTGATGAGGAGCTTTTTCGGAAGATTAAGGAGTTGGGCAGTGACATGGAAAAGCCAGAGTCACGGGGTAAGATGATCATGGAAGCTTTTGAGCTAACTGCTGAGCCGAAGCTTTGGCAACCAACGTTTATTACCGATTTCCCTGTTGAGGTTTCACCTTTAACTAAAAGCCATCGTTCTAAAAAGGGGCTGGTGGAGCGTTTTGAGCCCATTTGTGCCGGGATGGAAATCGGAAATGCCTATACGGAATTAAATGATCCTGAAGAGCAATATAATCGTTTAAAAGAACAAGAGGCCCATCGTGTGATTGATGAAGAAGCTCATCCTATGGATGAGGATTTCATTCATGCTATTGATGTGGGAATGCCTCCAACGGGTGGAGTGGGGATTGGTATTGAGCGGATTGTTATGCTCCTTACGGGGCAATCCAGTATTCGAGATATCCTCTTTTTCCCTACAATGAAACCGAAAAAATGAAGAGCATCTTTTCTTTTTTGGGATTGGGGGCTTTTCTTTTTTTAGTGGCCTGTCAGCATACTCCCACTTCAGTTAAAAATCGTTTTTTATTTTTAGGGAAAGCTTTAGAAGATGCCTTTAGTCGCCCCTTAAGAGTGACGGATGAAACGGTGATTTTGGATGTGCGATCAGCTTTTCAATTCTCCTTGTCTCATGTGGATGGTTCTTTTCATATAGACTTAAGGGAGTTTAATGAAAAACGCTCTCTTGGAGGGCCCTTAAAAAAAGACTTGTCAATGCCAGCGCGGCACCTTGCTCGTTTGGGAATTGGTCTTAAAACCCCTGTTGTAGTTGTGGGAAATGGCTTAAATGGTCAAGGTCGAGAGGGGCGCTTGGCGTGGACATTGTTATATATGGGTTTGAGGAATGTTCAAACGGTGGATATTGAAGCTCTTCATTTGAAAAGAGTTTCTTATCCCTCATTGCCGAGAAAAGTTCAGCCATTATGGGAGCCTCAAAATCAACCTGCTTGGGAGTTGAGATCTTGGAAGTCATTTATAGAAAAAGCCTCCTCTTTCAAATCCAAAAGACTAACGGTTATAGACGTAAGAACCTCAAAAGAATTTTTTAAAGGTTCTAAAAAACTGAGACACTTACCTATAAAGCTGCTTCATATTGAGTGGACGGAGTTTTTTACAGAAAAGGGGAGGCCCTCTTTAGAGATCAAAAATCGTCTGAAGAGTGTTGGAATTCATGAGGGAGATCCTCTTGTTTTAATCAGCAATAAAGGAGTGCGTTCTGCAGCTGCCACCTATGTTCTATTAGTTTTAGGTTATGGAAATGCCATGAACTTTTCGCCAGGCTATGAAAGCTTAAAGAAGTGATTTTTATTGTGATGTGGCTTGTTCCATTTGAAAGAGCACATGATACATGGCTTTTAATAAATCTTCGTCATATCGCCCTTTGAGACGTTCTTTCATGAACTCCAAGGCCTTTGTTGGCAACATGGGTTTATTGTAAGACCTTTGAGTTGTAAGAGCATCAAAAGTATCTGTGAGTGCAACAATGCGGGCCATGGGGTGAATTTCTTCTCCTGAAAGTTGTTGAGGATATCCATTGCCTTTAAAGCTTTCATGATGCTCAAAGCAACAGGCTTTAATGGCATCAGATACATCATGTTCAGAAAGAATTTGTAGCCCATATTCAGGGTGCTTTTGCATTTGACTCCACTCCATTTCATCAAGAGGACCATTTTTGCAAATAATGTCCACATCAACCTGTCTTTTTCCAATGTCATGGAAGAGAGCTCCTTGTCCCATTTCTTGAAGATCAGATCCACGATATCCTACAACCTGTGCAAGGCCCAGGCTATAAATGCCGACATCTAGAGAATGTGTATATGTATAAAAGTCATGATTAGAAAGTCCTATGAGATGAGCCATAGCTTCAGGTTCAGAGTCCATAACGTCCAGAAACTGATTGATCACTTCTTTTGATTCTTGAAGTGCTCTTTCTATATCTGGACTTTCAAAGAGCTCTTCAATGAGGGCCATGGAGCTTTCTCTTAGGATAACAGCCTTTTCTTTAGGAGAAAGACTTTCTTTTTTCAAGGTTTTAGAGACATAATCTTTATAAGTTTGTTTGTCAGACATATGAATATAAAAATTATCAGGTGCCTTTGACTGAAATTGCTGTAGCTTTTCTGGAGTAATTGAATCTCCTGCTCTTAAATAATGGATATATTTATTGTTAATAAGAATAAACACATTAAATG
>RFKI01000241.1 GCA_003694355.1 Bdellovibrio sp. | reverse complement strand
CCCATAAAGAGAACAGGTCCAAGATCTTTTTTGGAAAAGATCTTGGACCTCAGGAACTTTAGCTTGCGTAAATAACTTCTGAAGCCTTTTAATTTCAGCCAGGCTAATATAACTCACACTCTCATTTGCCTGAGCCAGTAATGTTAAACAAATAGCATTTAAAACAACCATTATTAGGTAAATTTTTCGTAGAACTTTCATCGAAAAAACTCCTTTATTCCCACATCCTCAAAGAGCAAAATTTTAGCCACTAGCAAGAACAATATAACCTTATGAAATTATTTAGTTTTTATCTCTTTTGGAGTTTTATCTAAAAATTTTGATCTGTATTCTTTTCAAAAACAGGAACACAAAAGGTCTTCCCCAATACGTCCTATCTTGATAAAGTGAATTTCACCCTCCAAGGAGGCTTTGCCATGAGTTATTATTTTTCAAAAACCCTTAACATTCCCTACGAAGAGGCTATCCAAAAAGCCACAGAAGTACTCAAAGAGCATGGTTTTGGCGTATTAACAGAAATTGATGTGTCTGCAACACTTAAGAAAAAAATTGATGTGGATTTTCCTAAATACAAAATTCTTGGCGCCTGCAACCCTAAAATGGCCCATCAAGCTCTTCAAAAAGAAGAACACATTGGCCTTATGCTCCCTTGCAACGTCATTGTCCGAGAGCTAGAAGGAGGACAAACGGAAGTGGCTGCAGTTGACCCTGTGGCCTCCATGAGAGCCATTCAAAATAAAGAGCTTCACCAGGTTGCCACCCAAGTCCAATCCATGCTAAAGGATGTGATTGAAAAAATATAACCAATGTGTGCCTTTATGAGAGCCTTATTTTATTGCTAACGCCGCTTTTACAGCCTTAAAGGCATCTATCACACCATACCCATAGGTATTATTAGGAACTTGAGGCTTTTGATCAGGCATACAAGTACCAGATGGAATGGGTTTTGTGGTTTTCAAAATTAAATTTATTGTTTCATCAATATGACCAATCAACTTAGGGTTAGCAGACCACATTAAAGCCACAAGACCAACCACATGAGGGCCCGCCATGGAAGTGCCCGACCAAAAGATCTTTTGATATTGTCCCCCTCTTACAGAAGAACGAATAGAAACCCCTGGGGCTACCACATCAGGGCCAATACCTCCATCAAAAGCTGAAGGACCTCGGCTGGAAAATCCAGCAATTTTTAATTTTCGATGATCATAAGCGCCTACAGAAAAAGTATCCGCTGAATGCCAAGCTGGAGTATCTTCAATAGTCCCACAAGAAGGTCCACTATTGCCTGCGGAAACCACCACGAAAATACCAGCAGCTTTCAAGGCTTTTAATACATCCAACAAAACATCCCCCTCACATTCCTCTGAAGAAGGGCAACCCCAAGAATTATTCATAACATGAGGGGCCTTAGCAGGATCTCCTTGAGTGAAAGGATCCGCACCTAGAGGATAAGGGGCTAAAAAAAACTGAAAACACTCCAGATAAGTTGTTGGGCGCCCCACTCCAGCATCCATATTGCGACAAGCAATCCACTTTGCTTTCGGGGCCATACCTATTTGGTTTCCCTTCCCATCATCACCCACGATAGTCCCTATGGTATGCGTGCCATGGTTGTTATCATCACAAGGCTCGAGACTATTATAGCCACAACTACTTCCACCTTGAATTGGCTTTCTAATAGCATCATGCCAATTATAATCATGAATAACTTCCCCGTCTTTAACAAACCCTCGGTATTGCCGTTTCAAAGCTGGATGGCTCCACTCCACACCTGTATCTTGACCAGCAACCACTATGCCCTCGCCTCTAACGCCCAATTCTTCCCAAACTTTATCGGCCCGAACAAAATGAATGTTATCCCCCACTCCTTTAGTGCGCTTTGGAGATTCCTCTAGAACCGTAGGCAGCTCTGGGATTGCCAAAATATCTGTGTTGGCATAAATTTTTGCAACATCTTTGCGGCGACTTAGCTCCTTCAAAACAGAAGCTGTAACCCCCTTTACGGCCACCATATTCACAATATAAAATCTCTGAAAAGAAAGCCCTTTTGACTTGAGATAATGAAGAAGTGGCTTTTGAGAAGATAAAGCCATTTTTCTTAAAGCATTATAAACAAAACGGCTTTTTGCTTCTTTGCTTTGTAGCTGGAAGGCCTTTTCCAAAGAAGCTTGAGCTTTCAGCTTCACTAAAACATCTTGCGTCTTTTGAGATGATAATGACTTAAATAATACAGGACTTATTTTAGAAGAAGGCACAGCATGAACTGTATAAAAAGACATCCCAAGAGTAATAAAAAGTCCCAATACAAAACTTATTAAAATAACTTTAAAATTCTTTAACATTTTATCCCCTCCCCAGAAGATGGGAAAAGTGTTCCTTTTTAAGGGCTGAAAGTCAAATGTTTTCCTTGATACCTTTTCGCGGCATTGCTTTGATTAACTGGGCCTCTTCTTTAGGGGTCAAATAACGCCATTGTCCTTCTTTTAAAGAACCCAAAACAATAGGCCCAACTCGAATGCGCTTTAAGGATACCACTCTTAACCCCAAAAGCTTGAACATCCTGCGAATTTGCCTTTTCTTTCCCTCAACAAGAATTAATCGCACCATTTGTTTTTCACAGACAAATACCTTCACTGGCTTTAAAAACTGGCCATTTAATTTCAACTGGCCTAGCTCCATTTTCTTTATTTTTTCTGAATTTAATTCTCCCTTAAACCAAACCAGATATTCCTTCTCTATGCCATAACGAGAGTCTATAATCCTTCTGGCAAGAACCCCATTCTGAGTCAGAATTAAAAGCCCTTTAGAATCAATATCCAGTCTTCCAGCTGGCGCCAGTTCCGTGCGCTTCAATGGTTTCCACTTTTGAGAATCGCCTCTCCATTGGTTTTGTTTTATAATGAGACTTTGAGCCGTTTTATAACCCCGATCTGAAAGGTGAGAAGTGTATCCCACGGGTTTATTGAGAATCACAGTTTGTTTTTGAGATAATAAACGCAATCCTTCAGGCAAAACTTCAATGACGTCCTCGAAAAAGACTTTGTCACCTAATTGTGCTGTTTGACCATTAACAAGAACAAAGCCTTTTTCAATAAGAAGGTCAGCCTCTCGTCGAGAGCACATGTCTCTTTGAGCCATGACCTTTGATAAGCGCGCCTTCCCTTCCATATAATTTTTAGATATACTTTAAGAAAGGCTAAAGGAGAAGGACTTTGTCTGATAAAAAATTCTCTCAGTTTGAATCATTAAATATCATTCTTTTTAGCCTTGGAGTCATTGCCATTGTCGGCATGTTTATCTTTGTTCTTATTTCTTATGGGACATAAAAATAGCTTAAAAATTAAAATAATGATAAATGGCTGCGAATAGCCCCCACATAACTATTAATGCTTTTTCGAAGCTCATCCTTAATTTCATAAAACTCACAGCCCATCCGTCCCTCAGAGTCTATATGACGAACAATGGCTATCACTTCAAAAGGGTGTTCCAAAAGAGTTTCCGCATGAATTTTTAGTTGAATACGGTCTCCTTCGTTAAAATAAGACTGCTCTAACTTAACTCCCACACCTCCAGCACTTAAGCTAAATAAAACTCCATTCAAAGATCCTTTTTCAGGATGATGAATTTTGACTGAACCTCTTACATGAATACGAGGATATTTTCTTTGATTCATTCCCAATTCTTCCAAAAGCTCATGACATTCATAAGTGGGCGTCCAGGAACGCATCCCCTTTCTCCACACCAATATTTCATTGCGAGAGGAAATATTTTTTAACTCTTGAATAAAGTCTTTTTTTGAAAACGGACCAAAAGTTTCACCTTGACAAGCATAATACCAAAGTTTTTTTTCTTCACTCACATCATAACTCCTGCTATTTGTTTAGTTTAGCCTACCCTGTCCTAAAGGAACTGCATATAAAAAAGCTGCTCTTAAATTTTCAATTTTTTTTACTAAGACTTTTTTTATATCTAAAGAGAACATCGAAAAAATAAAATAAAAAACAATATAGATT